>NZ_QRKI01000009.1:227087-227413 GCF_003471885.1 Bacteroides sp. AM16-24 | reverse complement strand
GACAGTTCCCAGGTCAGGGTAATGCTATCACCCTTGCGAAGCAGCTGGAAAGCCTCAACGGAAGGGGCAAGAGTCAATTTACGGATATAAGTCTTGGGAGCTTCCTTATAAGGGAAACCATAGGAAAGGACAGTCATGCCACCTATGTTCTCGAAGCCGGTATAGCCGATGGAAGTCTCACCGGAGACAATAACCTCGCCTTCTTTGTGAGTAGCCAAAGCCTCCTTGTCAAACTTGTCAATACGGATGACTGACATGGACTTGCCTTTACTTGAATTGAAGGCGGCAGTCAGAGGAGTACTCAGACGGTCTTCGCGTACCAGCCA
>NZ_QRKI01000009.1:0-227077 GCF_003471885.1 Bacteroides sp. AM16-24 | reverse complement strand
GCAGTCAGAGGAGTACTCAGACGGTCTTCGCGTACCAGCCAACTATCCGAAGTATGGAAAGAAGGAGCTTTTTCGGGAGAACGAAGATTCTGGCGGTACCAGAAACCGGGCATATAGAACTGGCAATCGGAATGACGGTATCCGGTTTTTATTTGCTCGCCATAATTGAAATAAACAGTATCCAAGGCCGTGATGACAACGTTAATACGCTGCTTGCCATCTTTATCAACTACCTGGCGGGTAATAACCAATGGCAACTGCTCGGAAGAGTGACAGGTATACACACCGTCCTGCTGCTTCTGGAGAGTCAGTGAATAGTGCCGGGCGTCATTGCCCGGAACTTTTAAAGAAATAGAGGTTGAAACATCTCCCAGAGAATGCTCCATAGCCCCTACATTTGTAATGCCCGCTAAAAGCATTACTCCAAAAAACAATCTCTTTAGTCTCATAATCGCATTTGTTTTATAGTTGTTAGAATACTGGTTTTTCTGCCTCTATTGATGGAGAAGTACCCTTTACAGATGGCCATCCATCTTTCCACTCAATCTTATCCATCAGCAACATACGTCCTTCGGGATTTTTCACGCTTACCGCATGATAGAAAAACCAATCATTACCGGCATTATCCGTCACAATCTCAGAATTATGACCGGTGCCTACAAAAGCACTATTTTTATGAATCAGGATTTCATGTTTATTGTCGAGCATACTCCCACCCTTTTTATCAACATAAGGGCCGAAAAGATTTTCTGAACGTCCTACTACTGTTGTATATGTGCTGTTCAATCCTTCACAGCAAGTACCTATTGAAGCAAAAAAGTAGTAATAACCATCCTTCTTATGAATATAAGTGCCTTCGTAGGCTGTTCCTGCCACTTTTTGAGGTGTAGCACCTTCTTTAAGGAAAAGTCCATCATCTGACAGCTCAATAGCATAAATGCCGCGGAAACTGCCCCAGAAAAGATATTTTCGTCCTCCTTCCTCTATATAGAAAGGATCAATAGAATTCTGCACATTGATTTCATTGCTACGAAACATTTTTCCATGATCCTTAAAAGGGCCTTCAGGCTTATCGGCAGTAGCACATCCGATGCCACAAGTCCACTCGCCTCCCCAAACGGACATGGAATAATAAAGCACGTATTTATCGCCTATTTTATTAATATCTGGAGCCCATAGTCCTCCTTTGGGTTCAAAGTTCGGACGAGTATCATTTGTAAAAGCCGTACCCACATATTCCCAATCTACTAAATTCTTGGAGCGATGAATAGGCAGATTACGGATATTTTCAGTGGCATATAAGTAGAAATAACCATCCTCTCCTCTGATAACAGAAGGATCAGGCAAACTATAGTTTATAACCGGATTATGATATACATTCTTCGGTTGATTTTCCGGATCATCTTCTGTTTTTGACGATGATGAAGAACATGCCGCCAAGCAACATAATGCCGATATTATAAATAACTTTTTCATCAGAACAAATATTTATGATAAAAAAGAAAATGAAGGTATATTTCTCACAGCAATTCACCATTCTGACTTTGCCGATCCTATATACCTCCAATATTCTTTCTGCACTATAGCGAAAGTGACTGATTAAATTTTATCTTCATCAGCTACGGCTTCTTCCCAAGTATTCCATATAGGAGTAGCAGGGTCGTATTCTGTATAACCTACATTCTGCCACAGCTTGGCATTTTTATTAGCCTCGATAGCATTATAAGGAATCGGCCAATAAATATTATGCTTACCCATAATGAAATTAATGTCTGTTTTAGTGGCATCAACACGAATCGTTACGCCCTTGTTGTACATACCTTTGCGTACACAACGTTGATACCAATAGCTACCACCTTCCAGATCTGTACCGGTTTGTTTGTCAAAAGTTTCCACATTATAGGTATTGCCCCATTCATCAGGTCTTCCACTGCGAGCCAGACAGAGAGATACACGAGTCAACTCTACATTACGCCACTCTTCATAGAAAAGCTCACGTGCACGTTCGTCCATGATATCACCGATAGTCACATTGCCGGTATAGAGTTCAGAACATTGTGCACGTTTTCTGATGATATTCAGGTCATCCTTGATAGTCGGATCACTCGGATTAATGTAGAATTTAGCTTCAGCACGAAGTAAGTATGCTTCTGCCAAACGATAGAGATACCAATCGGCAACACTACCCTCAGTAGCTCCTTCAAGACCATTATTTTTAATCAAAGCTTGGTTGACAACATCATCCAGACAGAAAATATAATGAGGCACATCATACCAGCGTCGAATTGTATCGGAACATAATAATTGTCCCTTTGCGGTAACCAACACGGGATTTCCATCTTTATCTTTACCCCAAAAATCTCTGTCGGAATGAAGCATAATGTTCTGTCCATAGAATTCGGAGTCTACATTGTTACAACGCAAATTTTCCATGTGCATCCAGTTTCCAGTTTCTGAACTATGGCGCAAATCCGTTTCATCCATCTTGCCATTTACAGCCCACAATCCATCCTGATAGAAAGTACTGGTACGGAAAGTTGCAATACCACGACCCAAGCCACGCATATAATCATATTCCACACGGTATTTGCTATTAGTACGGTCAAGGTTATACAACGCCTGTTTACCGTCGGGCATCTTGATTCTACCATCAAAGAAGAAAGGATACATGATACGCATACTCAGCATCGGGATAAACGATTCGGCAGCTGCACCACGGTTGGGCATACCCATAATAACTTCCTTGTTAGCTGTAATCAACTTGTTCTCAGGACGATGTAAATCCCAAATCACGTTGCGCGTAATGGGCCAAGAGGTAGGTTCACCACCTTCAAAGAAGGTACCGAAGTTATTAGTCATTAATGAATAACCGGACTCGTCAATCAAAATATCCAGCTGTTTCTTTGCATCCTCATATCTACCCAGAGCTAGATATAACTTGGAAAGCAACATACGACAAGCTCCCTTATTCACCATACCGATGTATTGCATATCCTTCTGGTCGGGCACCCACTGAACTGCAAATTCCATATCAAGCGCCATCTTCTCCAGAATTGCATCCCTGTGAGTAGAATGGTAACTCAATTTAGGAGATGATGTCAATTTAGTAAGTAAAGGCACATGCCCATACTGAAATACCAATGCATAATATCGATAAGCACGATGGAAATAGGCACGACCAATATATTCTTTCTTTAACGTCTCATCCATAGGGACACCATCTATAAATGAAAGTATTGTATTGGCATTTCGAACACCTTCATACCCTTGTCGCCAAAAGAAATAGATGCTGTTTGTACGACCTAAGTTTTTTTCTGTACTTTGATCGCTATTCGAACGCAACATATTATCTACATTATCAAGGAATCCTGATTTATCAGTCGCAGCAGGTACCATCAAATCAGAGAAAGTGTATTCTGTAGCCAACGCCATCATTTCACGAGAATCTTCACTCACATAGTTTCTCTTCAACTGACGATCGCAGATAGCCAACACAGACCTAATACCATCTTCTGTAGTAAACACTTCACTAGGTTTGAACATGGTTTGCGGATCAGGTTCCAAAAAGCTTTCTTTACAACCGGTCAGCACCATTGAAGCTCCGGCCATCAGGATAAATCCCTTGCAAATAAATTTTTGAATATAGTTTTTCATATTTATTCTTGAGTTAAAAGATTTAGAATGTTAAGTTAAGTCCCAGTGTCCAAATACGAGAAGCATAATTGCCTGTTTCCGGGTCACCATAATATTCCCAGTCCTTAGAGCCCCATACAGCAGCATTCCGAACTGTAGCATATACCTTAGCACGTTCAATATCTACTCTTTTTGTCCATTGTCTGGGTAATGTATAGCCTATTGAAATATTTTCTAAACGGACAAAAGAACGGTTATAAAGTCTGCGGGCTCCTCTGGCGCCTTCAGGACCTTGTGCTTCAATACGCGCATATTTATTGCTTGGATTATCTACTGTCCAATACTCTTTTGCTGGTTTATTCACTAAACGGTAAGTCATACCACCACCATCATCGTCATTGTTCAGATACATACTTTCCAAACTCTTATGACCCATACGAGAATAAATATTGATAGATAATGTCAAATCTTTCCACAAAGTAAAGTCATTACGTAATGCCCAAGTTACGGGAGCCGCCGTTTGTCCTTGGAATACTTTATCATCATTGTTATAAATAACCTTCTTCAGATTTCCATCAGCATCATATTCATCGTTAGCCGGATTGTTCCATACCTTTGGATCACCCGGAACCTGACCATATTTCTTTGCTTCCTCTACTTCATCTTTCTGCCAAATACCGGTCACTTTATAGTCCCAAATGGCACTGATAGGTCTGTCAATAAACCAGCCATTACCCACGTAATCAGCTTCTTTTTTACCAATCACATTGCCTGAAGCGTCCAATATATCTTCATAATCACCATATAGATGTTTAATACGGTTCTTATTGTATGAGAGGCTAAATGTTGTGCTCCATTGGAAATTCTTATTATCAATATTCAACGTGTTCAAAGCAATTTCCAAACCATTGTTATCAACTTGTCCCAAATTGGTCGTGATACTTTCAAAACCTGTAAAGTTAGGCAAGCGCTGTCCCATAATCATATCTTTGGTACTCATACGGTAATATTCCAATGTACCGGTTATACGATCATTCAAGAAACCAAAGTCTAAGGCAAAATTCCAAGACTGTGTCTTCTCCCACTGTAGCCCCGGATTCTCCATGCGTTGAGCCATTAAGTAACGCATCAAGTATAAATCGCCAGAAGATGTAATATAGCCCTGCATCTTTCCACCACCCGGATAGAGGTTAGCAAGAGCTTCATAAGGATTAGCCAGCGAACGGTTACCATTCTTACCGAAAGATACACGCAATTTACCAGTACTCATGATGTGAGTGTACGGCTGGAAAAACTTTTCATTAGAGAAAGTCCATGCCAAACCACCGGAGGGGAAGTAAGCGTAAGGATTAGAAGAACCGAAAGCCGAATAACCATCGCGACGCATAGTGAAAGTAGCCATATAACGATCATCATAAGAATAGAACACACGCCCCATTAAACCATCAGCAGTCTGATGTGAGTCATCACTTCTAAACGAACTTGCCGACTTATCACCATTTTGTGTATTGTGGAATCCAAGTACATCAGATGGCAAAATGTTACGGGCTTCAATACGGTCTGACCAATACTGACGTTCTTCAGCTTCTTGTGCCAGTGTCAAAATAACATGATGTTTATCGGCAAAAGTATGATCCCAAGTAATGGTATTATTCAAAGACCAGTCGAAACGTTTAGCTTGTTCACGATTCACTCCACGGTCAGTTGGTTTAGAATTCGGCCGTTCAGCAGACATGAAGTAACGGTCATGGAAATACTGAAGACGCGGAGCAGCATTGAATGTATAAGTAATACCAAACGGTAATTTCAATTTCGCATTAAAAATCGTATTGAATGTAGTATATCCTTTTTGCAATTCCAAAAACTGTTTTTCGTAATACCAGTTTGTCAGATTGTTACGGTCATACTGGAACATCAAAGGGTCTTGTACATAATTACCTTCATCATCCTTAAATACTGCGTATGGACTATTTTCCATGAAACCACCTTTATTCATACCAATTTCACCATCTGAACGATCCTGGAAATTGATGTTAGCACCTATTTCAAACCAATCAGTCACTTTTGCATTCAATTTGAAATTACCACGAATAGCACGATAAGTATCATCTACAAAAGCACCTTCATTACGCAAGTAACCTAATGACATATAATAGTCAATCTTCTCACCTGCACCACTGATACTAGCATTATAATCTTGGTTGAATCCCAGACGGAATGCTTTATCCTGCCAGTCCATTACCTTACCGGACAAAAGATTATCCATCAAAGCTGTATTAGGTCTAAATCCCAAACGTCTTGCCCAAATACTCAGGTCTGATTCCCCTTCATCATTGGTAGTATAACCTCTCCATGCTTCCAAAGACACATCGTCAAGGTTATTAGGATTGCGGAAGTAACCCGGTTTTGAAGTATATTCATTACCCGGTCTTGAGTAAGCGGCATATTCACCGGTTTCAGCATTTACACCATACGTATTTTTTTCTTTCCAGTCTACATAATGTTGCAGATATGCTTCCGGGCTCTGCCACCTGTCGCGATAAGCAGCTTTTTGAGTCAATCCGATGCTAGCTGTAAAATTGATTGTCGGTTTACCCTGCTTACCCTTTTTGGTAGAAATAATGATAACACCATTCGCAGCACGTGCACCGTAAACAGCAGCAGCAGAAGCATCCTTCAACACGTCAATCTGTGCAATGTCATCCGGATTAATTTCAGAGAGCTCACCATAAAAGAACATTCCATCAAGAATAAGCAACGGGTCATTGTGCCCACCATCGGTATAAACTGAACGCTGACCACGGATCTTCATTGAGCCACCACCTTTAGCACCGGCATCACTTTCACCGTATCCTACCGTCAAACCTGGTGTGCCACGCAAAACATCTTGTACTGTCTTGGGATTATCATTAGCTATCTTGTCCGGACGTACTTGTACTACAGACCCCGTAAGGTCTTTCTTACGCATCGAACCATAACCTACAACTACCACTTCCTCCAGAGCCTGGGAATCGTCTTTCAATACAACATTCAGAGGTTGTCCTTTATACTCCACTTCTTGGGTCACCATACCAATATAAGAAATTACAAGCGTAGCACCCTTTGGTCCATTTATTGAGAAGTTACCATCAATATCGGTAATGGTACCTGTAGAAGTTCCCTTTACCTTAATATTCACACCCAACAAAGGTTCCTTATTAACATCCGTTACAGAACCTTTTATTACAACATTCTGAGAATGTGCTGCAAGTGCAAACACGCAAAAAAATAAAAATAAGATTTTCTTAGACATGTTTTATAGATATTAGATTAGAAATACTACGGAAGATGAATATTCCGTATTTTTTATTAATACAGTGTATTGCAAGCAAATTTTTAGCTAGCAAATTAGATTAATCAAAAATTGTTTCTCTTTATACCATAGGCTTATTATTAGATTTAACATTAAACGAAACTTCTGTTTTCACGAAGCAAAATTATCTCTTTACAAGAAAAAACAATAGAACGATCTTTTCAAGAAATGCAATTATAAAACCAAAATATGCCCCTACAGACATTTCTCGACAAGACTATAATCTATATTTTCTAAATAGCGAAACTTTTGGTAAAACTGCATACTATTTAGTATGCAGTTTCTCTTCAAGCATCTTAATGAAATACCCGCCTACCACCGAACGAGCTTGGAAGCCTCGTTGTTTCGGACTGTCTGTAAAGACCCAATCAGACATTGGAATGCGGTCAACGGTCTCATTCATAAAGCTATAAACCGGATCAACAAAACTTTCAAAAGTAGTCTTATCCTTAGCCATAGTGGCTGTCCAGATAATCCAGTCAGTCTTGGTATATGTTTCACGACTGTCAAGTGGCAAACCATAGCGATTTTGCTTGGTCAGATAGTATGCAATTTCCGTTTCAGCTACTTTTTCCGGGAATATCTGCCAATTCATCAATTTATCCCATACCAAATTATACTTCTGACTCCAAGTGCCTGCCTTATCAAATGTCAAACGGTAGTGGTCGCCATCATCGGCCATCTCTACCCATTGGGCAGCCATTTCTTTTGCTTTATTTGTATATTTCTCAGCGACTTCAGTCTTTCCCAGCATATTGGCCAAATAACCATAAGCAGCAATACCCAATATAGCTTTTATAGAAAGATTCGCATTGTGAGCAAAGTGTCCTGCAAAATCATCTGTACAGAGTTGGTTTCCCGGATCTTGACCATATTCTACCAGATAATCAGTCCAGGTGGTCAATGTAGCCCAGTGACGGTTTGCATAGTCTGCATTTCCTTCTATGGCAGCAATGGCAGCAGTCACCAACAACATATTACCACTCTCTTCCAGAGGCATATCGCCACCGTATGTCTGTCCGTTAGCCAACGGATAAGTACCTACGTCATGGGCAGCAAACGGTTTTGTCCATTTACCACTTTCACTGTAGTAGAAAATATGATTAAGCAACCCTTTGGCCAATTCCGGATTATAAAGTAAATATAAAGGAGACGAAGGATATGTAATATCAACAGTTCCAATAGAACCGTTACTGAAGTTCTCCTTAGAAAGGAACAATAATTCACCGTTCGGAGCTTCTACAAGTTTATGGGCAGCTATAGATTGGCGATAAGCTAATACACAAAGTTCAGCATACTTACGACCGCCCACTGCAGTAGCTTCCTCCATCAATTTCTTATCAAAAGCAGCACAATCCTTCATCAGTTTCTGATAGTCAACCGCAGCTTTCTGGAACTGAGATACAATAGTTTCTTTCCCTGAGCGATTCCAATAAGGACGCAAATTGTCACCAAAATATTGGATGGAGTAAATATCATCATATCCCAGCATCAGATAACCATCAGCATTCTTTGTTTCACCTAACGAACATACCAAGGCTAATTTATCATAACCATCAGTAGCCGGTGCATCTAATTTATTCTCCAAAAAGCTCTTACGTAGAGTCTTGCCATCGCCGATACCATAAGTCGCATTATCCTTTTTACCAGCTAAATAAAAATAGCCCCAGTCAATCCGGACATCATCCCCTCTCTTTTTCAGAATTTCCTGACTCTGGCTTCCGGTACGTAAAAGCAGCAAATCGCCTTCTTCAAAACTACCAGCTATAGATTTCTGATGAGGTACATCAACCGCCCATTGCGGAGAGGCCTCGAAATACAAATCCACCTGATGCTTTTTACCATCTCTGGAAACAACTTCATACGAGAGATAATTAACCGGACGAGTCATTAAATCCAGATTATCCATAAACAAAGGAGCTGTAAAAGTCAGTTTCAGATCAACTGGCCCACAAATAAATGTATAATAGGTTTGCATAGCTTGTACATCTACCGAAGTTTGTTCTGCAGTCTGTTCAAAACAATGATAGTTTTCCTGTTCAACCAATAGTCCAAAGTCCAGCAAGGCATTTCCCACACGATTGTAGCAATACGCAGCTATCAGATTCTTTCCCTTTTTCAAAGAAGCGGCCACTCCATCCGAAAGTTTCACCTGGGCATGCTTCTTACAAGCATTACCTGTATCCACCACTTTGACACCATTGATATAAATAATTACGTCATCATCGTGTGAATAATCAAGGTATACACTCCTACCAGCCAAATCTTCCTGAAGATCTATAGTTCTGCGTACCCAAATATACTTTTCACTCCATTGCGTCTTGGCAGTATGCTCATTTTCCATGGTTCCAAAAGCAGCTTTGCCTTCTTTCCATCGACTATCATTAAAGTCCATATTCTGCCACCCTTCAGCCGGTTGTACCACTGTATATTTCGCTACCCAGTCTTCCTGCTCCGAATTGGGAACCACAGAATTCAATTCGAGTTCTTCCGCTCCCATGAAACGGTAAGTTTGTCCGTCTACTTTAGCTACGCCAATCAGAGGAAAGCTCTTGCCGGTCCAATGTTTCACTGCACCATCATACAAGTTATCTTGAAAAGCCCATGCACTCGTATAAGGGTCAATAGTAACCAACGGATAGGCAGGCGCACGCAATTCATTCTTCACATGCTGCTCAGATTGGGGTGAGGTACATCCCGCCAGGGTAGCAAATCCCAGCAATAGCGTCATCAATCGTTTCATAAAATCCAAAAGTTTATCTTAATTATTCATTAGTTACTTCACAACTACAGGTCGGATAACTGTTCCATGAATTGATACTATCCCCTTATCTGAGAGAGTAAGATCCTTGATATAGGAAGAACGAGGTTGTACCTTCTCTTCACTGGCATGAGCATGAAATATGTATTTATAGCTTCCGTCTTCGCAGATAAAAGGAGCACCATGGCCAGTACCCGCCAACCTCGCAGTCTGATCCATATCTCTTCTGAGGATAGGATTTCCATTATATTTCTCCCAAGGTCCGAAAGGAGAATCCGAGGTGGCATAGCCTACAGCATAATCCTTACTTTCAAAATGATTGGCTGAGTAAAGCAAATAATAGACTCCATTCTGCTTCAATATGGAAGGTCCCTCAGCTACAGTAGCCTGTTTACGTTCCCATTCATCCTGCGCTTCAATACACTTCGTCAATGTTTCCTCTTTCAAGCTTTTCAAATCAGAATTCATTTCTGCACACCAAATGACGTTTCCACCCGTAAAACGGACAAAATAGAGATATGCTTTACCATCGGAATCTATAAAAAGAGAAGGGTCAATATTCTTTTCACTACCAAAGAGAGGCTGCTTCACATCCTGCACAAACGGTCCTTCAGGCGAATCGGAAGTAGCAACACAAACCTGTTCGTTTACTGTATAGAACATATAAAACTTCTTCAACGATTCTACATAATAAACTTCAGGTGCCCAATAGCCTTTATTTCCCCAAGAATCTTCGGGTGACAAAGCTAAATTGCGGTTCCGATGCCAATGTTTTAAATCGGTAGAAGTATAAACTTCGAACCCCCGGACATTTGTTCCATATGCATAATAGCAATCCTCGTAAAAGAGTATATACGGGTCTGCTATAGGCAAACGTTCTTCCAGTATCTCAAAATCGTCATCTATTGATGTAGAAGCAGACGGCTTTGTAGAATTCCCACAAGACGTCCATATAAAAAACAATAAGAAAAGTATTAAATGTGTTTTCATAAAATTGATATTTTCATGGTGATACAAAAGTAGAGAATCGAAAACACACAGGATAACAGAAAAGATTCAACGTATGGAATAATTACGTCAATTGCATCTTAGGACGCCTCCTTGACTGGATAATTACTTTTTCTGACGCAATTCTTACTTTTCAGGAGTATACATTTCTCTTCTTATACCACCATTTTTGTTTGTCATGTCTTTTATACTATGATAGAAATAGCATATATATCAAAGCAAAGAAAGATTTTAAAGATCAAGAATCAAACGTGGGCAGAATTCTACCTTCAAAAGTTCACGCTGACGAGCATCAGCTACGAATAAACTAGTCGACAACACCTCACCTACAGCTCCGTTAGCCGTAACAACTGCTACTTCCCTTTTCCCCTCTACCAGTTTTCCACTCTGAGGATCGATAATATGTTTCCGCTCATGCGAATCATTACCCGAAGTTGTGAGACATTCATTTTTAAGAAATATTTCCGGCCATTCTTTCGCTTGCGTGACAGCACTTTGTCCGAAGTTAACCTTCCACCCATCAGCCAATGGATG
Organism: Bacteroides sp. AM16-24; assembly: GCF_003471885.1. NCBI lineage: Bacteria > Pseudomonadati > Bacteroidota > Bacteroidia > Bacteroidales > Bacteroidaceae > Bacteroides > Bacteroides sp. AM16-24. The sequence goes on along the minus strand of NZ_QRKI01000009.1, from coordinate 215,789 downwards.
ATGCCCCAAAGCCAATACAGAACTATTCCCCATATTAACCAATGCATTCTCTATTTCATATTGCTGAAGTAGCTCCCGTATCTTCTCCAAAGCATATCCTTTCAAAAAACCGGAAAGATTGATAGTCACTCCAGGTTGCAAAAAGAAGAGAGTATGTTCCTGAGGTGAGAGTTGAATACTATAGATAGAATTACGTGTATAATTAGCCGAATGAATAGTAACATCGAAACATCCGTCAGTTCGAGTATAACATTCTACACAGAAAGCAAGCATATCATAAAGCTCCTTACTAACCGGTTGCGGTCCCGTGGCTGCTGTACGGTTCAAATATGCCAGTTCACTCTCTGCATCATAATAATTTGCCATCTTTTCCAAACGGCATAGCATTTCATGGATAGCACTGATCACAAGCATCAAAGACTCTTCGCCTTGCCTGCCGCACAGCACTATATCAACGCGTGTATGCATCGATGGAAACCAAGCATAAAGCAGTCCACCGTGGACAGATGAGAACTTATAAAGATGTTGAATTACATTCGACATTTTCAAATCTGTGTTTCTTAAGAGAAAAATGAAAAAGGCAAGCCACAGTGTTGCAACTTGCCCTTTTCGAAGACATAATATTAATTACAATTCTTTGATCTTTATATTCTTAAACCAGACTTCATCTCCATGATCTTGCAAAAGGATATTTCCTGACTCATGATTTCCGAAATTAGGCCAATTTTTATACTTGCTATAAGCAACCAATGCATCCCACATTTCATTCTGACGTGTGTATTCAATGAGCTTCACACCATTCAACCAATGTTCTACGTGATCACCTTTCACAACAATCATAGCCGTATTAAAGTCTTTCTTATTGAAAGGTTTGTTTGCCGGAGCAGGAATCAAATCGTAAAGCGAACCCAATTTACGGTTACCTTTTACGCCCAACTTAGCATCCGGGTGCTTGTCATCATCAAGAATCTGGAACTCACAACCGATAGCTGAACCGGCTCCCTTATTCATATCAGGACTAACAAAATACTTCACACCGCTATTAGCACCTTCAGTAATCTTGAAATCAACTTTCAGGATGAAATTCTTGTACTTTTTAGTTGTTACGATGTCGCCACCGTTAGCAGATTCTGCACCACCGCTCTTCATTACTTTCAGAATGCCGTCTTCCATCTTCCAACCCTTTTCCGGGAAAGAGTTCAATCGAGCTCCTCTCCAGCCTTCGGAAGTCTTGCCATCCCAAAGGAGTGCCCAACCTTCTTTGGCTTCGTTCGGAGAAATTGTATTAGGAATAACATTGATTTCCGGTGCTTTTTGAGCTGTCTGGTAACGTTCTACATCTGTAGTACAAATGCGGATATTCTTCCAGCTAACAGTCTTTCCTTCATCAGCTGCGTTGCCGATAGCATGTACTTGCAAAGCAATAAAGCCTACAGGAGTCATATCATCCCAAATATTAGCACAAGGTACTCCATTAATCCAGGTAGCAATAGAATTACCTACAGCCTCAATACGAGCCTTATTCCACTCATTATTTTTGAAAGCTGTTTTAGCTGCTGGATTCTGTGTCAAAGGATACAGCCAGTTACGGCGAGCCTCATCATAGATACCACCCGACCATGCACGCTTTGAAGGGTCTATTTCAAACTGATAGCCATGTACACGGCCCTTCTGATAGTCTTTCTTGCTTTCACTACGTACTTGTACGCCAGAATTCAATCCATCGTCTATCTTGAAATCAAATTCCAGGATAAAGTCACCATACGTTTTCTTGGTAGCCAGGAAGGTATTAGGAGTATTCATCTTTGAAACACCCACAATAGCGCCATCCACTACTTTGTATTCGGCCTTACCATTCAGTTTCTTCCAGCCACTCAGATTCTTTCCATTGAAAAGAGGCTCCCAATTCTGTGCTGAAACCATAGAGGCACAAAACACAAACAGAAGCAACAAATAATTCTTTTTCATATTGATATCTCTTCTATTAATTATTTTAATATGATGCTATTACATTTTATAAAACTCATCCCATCCCTTACGTGGCGGTACTCCTACCAACATGGCATTAGCAAATTCATTATTCGTAATCTGCTTCGTGCGAGGATCAAAGAATAACTGCGTATTGAGACGCTGAGCCATTACTCCCAATGAGAATACCTGACCCAGAACACCGTTAATTTCAAACGGAGAACGAGTCTTTTCTTGACCCATACAAGCTAACAAGAAATTCTCAAAGTGATTGGACGGGCTCTTAGGCACTTCCGGTAACTTATCAGCCATTTCCTTTGCCTTTTCCTCAGGAATGATAGATAGTGTGCTACCGTGACTTCCACCCTTAAAGGTAAGTTCTTTTGAATAAATAATCTTTCCGGGATTCAACTTCGCAGCCGGAGCATCTCCCTGGTTTGTTGTAGGAATGTTAGGATCCAGACCGGATACACCATAACCGGCAGGGATAGGAGGAAGATTATCCAAACCATCGTACCAAGTGATATCAACCGGCGGCATACCCTTACGTTGAGGGAAGCGGAACAGGATCGTGGAAGAATAAGGGAAGAAGAAATCATTATGCCCGTTGGCATACTGCATCGTTATTTCATAAGGCAATCCCAATTCCAGGAACTCATGAACCGTATCCAGAATATGCGCGCCCCAATCGCCCAGACAGCCCATGCCGAAATCGTACCAGCAACGCCACTGTCCCAAATGATAGTCCTTGTTATATTCATGATAAGGAGTTACTCCCAGCCAAGGATCCCATTCCATATCTTTCGGCAATTGTTGTCCTGCAGGGAACTTATAGATGTTCGTATCCCACTTATGCCAACGACGGGGATTATTCATATGCGCTGTTACAGCCGTCACATCCTTGATGATACCGGCATCCATCCATGCCTTAAACTGGAAGTAATTAGCTTCAGAGTGCCCCTGATTACCCACTTGGGTCACCAGATTAGGCCGTTTCAACGCAGCCTGCATCAACAACTCACCTTCATAGAAAGTACGTGCCAAAGGCTTCTCTACATATACATGTTTACCTGACGCCAGAGCCAGCATGCTGATAGGGAAATGGGAATGGTCAGGCGTTGCTATAGCTACAGCATCAAACTCATTGCCTGCCTTATCGAACATCTGGCGAAAATCACGGAAACGCTTTGCTTTGGGATACAGGTTCATCACCTTTTGCGTATGGGGTGCTCCCATATCAACATCACACAAAGCTACAACCTCTACCATACCGGTACGGGCAAAGTCCCCAATAATCTGTTCGCCACGATTGCCAATACCTACATAGGCAATCTTCACCTTATCTGTTATCTTTCTTTGCGATGCAAAGGTGGGATTTGCCAGTATATCACCAGCACCCAATGCCAATCCGGCAGAAGCCATGGTCATGGTCTTCAAAAAATCTCTTCGTGTTGTCATTATCTCATTGGTATTAATTAAGTAATTCTATTTCAATTATCTCTAGACTTCACTTTTCTTCTTAAGGAACAAATTTCTTATTCCGTAGAATAAAAGTCGCAATAGGGTCCAAAAGGCATAAAGCACACACGAAAATGCCAGAACATAGAAAATAGATGTCAGCATCTCCGAGAAAGGGGTTTTATAGGAGATTATTGCATACAAATTTGCCAAGTTGCCGATAATGAAACATACCAGCAAGGTCAGCAATTCTATCTTTTTCCGGCGAGCGGTAATAACTGTATTTTTCATACGGCTTCTATTGTTTTAGCTTTATGATTCAGATAATCTATTTTATACTCATCGGGGAAGTAAAGTACTTTTTCTTCCTGCAAAGCCTGATCGCCCAATAAGCACAGCATACTTGCATAATAACCCTCTTCGGCTATACGTTTCGGCTGCTTGCGGGTAATAGCGGCCTCTACAAAAGCCTCCAGCAGCAAAGAAGTACCATCCGATTTAGGACGTTCTCCCAAAATAAATTCTCCCTTGTTTTCATTGGCAGTTTCCGGTGCCCAACTGGTACCAGCAAAAGGCAAAGAGTCAAAGACTTTATTCTCCCAATCATTGATCATCTGCAGGAATCCGGGTGCAGGGGCTACACTCTCAAAATAATACTTACCCTTTTCAGGCTCTACTGTTCCCAAATTACCCATGATTTGCTCTTCCAAGCCATAGAATTTATTGGATATGACAGAATCGAACGTCATCTTCACTCCATTATCAAACACATATATACAACTTACATTGTCATACACTTCACGGCCGTCTTTCCAGTAAGTGATGGCTCCATGTCCCATCACCTTCTCAGGAAGCTTTTGCAAAGCCCAACTTCCGATCTGTAGCTGATGGCAAGCCAATTCAGTCATCAAACCCTTGGAATATTCGCGATACAAACGCCAGTTTATCAAACGTTCCAGCTCAGGCGAAGGAACTTCCCGTCTCCAATCTCCATTCCGGTTCCAGAAAGTACGGATAGCATTGATCTCGCCAAATGTACCGGCGTGTACCATCTCCATTACTTTTATATATCGCGGGTCAAAAAGGCGCTGCTGACCGGTGAAGAATATCTTGCCCGTACTGATGTGCTTCTGATAGATGCGGTAGCACTCTTCCATCGTAAAACCTATGGTCTTTTCACAGAACACATGTTTACCGGCGTCAAAAGCATCTAATACAATCTGGCAATGGGAATTAAGGGGAGTAGCCACCAATACCGCATCAATCGTTTTGTCCTCCAGTAGTCTCCGGTAGTCATTATAAACCTTCGCTTTCGGGGCAAGTTTCAACCCCTCATCAATGGAAGGCTGGTAAATATCACACAATGCCACAATATCCACTTTAGGATTCTGTATCAGGAAACTCATCAAAAAGCGTCCCCGTGATCCCGGCCCAATAACAGCCAAACGGCATTTTTCATTGGAAGTTTCCTTAACTTCCGAAAAGGCAGAAAGCCAAGGACTTGCTGACAACAACACCCCAGCTCCAAGCACCCCTATATTTTTAAGGAATTCTCTTCTGTTGATTAATGTATCTTTCATAATATGGTCTTTAAAATAAAATCCAGATATACTCCTTTCTTTTTTCCAGGCAGAATACCCATATAAAAATAACAGCCCAAAAGTAGTGAAATTTTAAGATATAAAATATAAAAATCCACTCAAACAATGCAAAAATAGTACCAAACCCTCCTCATAGCTATTTTATAAAGTCCTTAGGCAAAACACCAAACTGTTTCTGGAAGCATTTGGCAAAATAAGAAGGGGTATTAAAACCGATCATGTAACAAACCTCATTTATCCGGCATTCCCCCTCTTTGAGTAATTGCACCGCTTTCTTTAAACGCTCCAAACGAATGTAATCATTCGGAGTCATATCCAATATACCTTTTATTTTCCGGTTAAGACTTGAACGGCTCATATTCAGCTGGCTTGCCATATCATCCAAATTAAAGTCTGGATCCTGCATATTTGCGACCACTACTTCTTTCAAGGTCTTTAAAAAAGTTTCATCCGCTTTAGTCATTGCCATACTGTTGACCTGTTCAAAAGGTGAATGAACGAAAGCAACACGAAGTTTCTCACGGTTACTTAGCAAGTTAGAAACACAAACCTTAAGATATTCCACAGAAAAAGGTTTCTCTATATAGACATCCGCCCCAAGCTTCATACCTTCGATCTTAGCCTGAAGGGTGGTCTTAGCTGTCAATAAAATAACAGGAATATGGCTATAATCAACCGCAGATTTTAAATGCTCGCATAATTCCAGTCCATCCATTTCAGGCATCATGACATCCGAAATAACCAGATTGACGGTGTGTTCTTCCAATACTTTCAAGGCTTCCACACCATTTAAGGCTGTCAAAACCCGGTATTTCGCCGATAATTGTTTTACAATGAACGCCTGCATTTCCAAACTATCCTCTACAACAAGTAACGTATAACGATTTTGCGAATCAACTTCTTCTTTAGCCTCCTGACTTTCAAAAGATTCTTCAGGCACAACTTGCTCTTTTGTCTGTATTGTATGGGCATGTTTTATCGGAAGCGAAAGCAAAAACTGATTGCTTTCCATGGAATCTACCATACACAAAGTCCCTCCATGAAGTTCGGCAAGCGAACGCGCCAAAGGCAATCCTATACCCGTACCGGAAACAGAATGCAGCACTCCGGCTTTGTATTGAACGAATGGTTTAAATATCTCTTCACGCATCTCCAGCGGAACCACACGTCCGTCATTACACGCCAGGAGCAACATCTGATCCCCCTCAACGTATAACTTAATGCGGATATATGTTTCCGAATATTTCACGCCATTTGTCATCAAATTACTGATGATCTTGGTCAGTCCTTCCCTATCTACCGAGGCATACAGACTCTCCGGAGAATCAATGGTAAGTTCTAGTCCCTTCTCACGTGCCAAAGGCTTAAAACGCTTATAGGTCTTTTGCAATATATCTACAACGTCACATTCCACAAAGTTCAATTGAAATCCTTGCGTCTCCGTCTTACGGAAATCAAGCAATTGATTTACCAAATCAAGCAAGCGGTTTGTATTCAGATCCATCACTTCCAAATCGTCCCTGATCTCGTCAGAAACCTTTTTAGAAAGCAGGACATTCTCAAGCGGACTTTTTATCAATGTGAGCGGAGTGCGTATCTCATGCGCTACATTCGTAAAGAAATCGATTTTCGCAGAGTAAAGTTCACGTTCCTTTTCCCGTTCAAACTTCTCCATTGCCAACCGATGTCTTTGTTGCGTCCGTCTTTTGAAATACAAAATAGTGGCAACCAATGAACACAGAACCAAGATAACATAAATAACGTATGCCCACACTGATAAGTAAAAAGGAGGACGAATACGTACATTGAGCATCCGTTCCACATCATTCCATTTTCCATCACCATTAGATCCTTTTATACGCAACGTATAACTACCATAGGGTAAATTAGAATAAGTAATCATAGAATTTCGCCCCAACATATACCACTCCTGATCAAAGCCTTCCAGCTTATACATCAGGCGGTTCATCTCCGGTGCTTGATAGCTTAAAGCTGCCACCTGGAAGGCAAAAGAATTTTGGTCTGCATCAAGCTCTATATTATCAGCATAAGTTATATTCTGCCGTAAAGGAGATCCCGGAGTATCCACAGAAAAGCGTTTATTAAACAGATAAAAGTCGGTAATGACCACCGGAGGAAGAAAAGTATTCTCGACAAAATTATCTGGATCAAATATGACAAACCCATTAATACTGCCGAAATAGATACGCCCTCTCTTGTCACGATATCCAGACTGGAAATTGAACTGATTGCTCAGTAACCCATTTGCCGTAGTATATACATGCATAGCCTCACTATCCGGATTAAAGCAAGTAAGCCCATAATTACTTGTAACCCAAAGGTTTCCCCGTTTGTCTTCAACCATTTTGTAGACGGTATTGTTAGGAAGCCCTTTTGACGTATCGTAACGTGTAAAATTATCCGTTTCCCGATTATAACGGCAGAACCCCTTTCCCATCGTCATAAACCACAAACGCTTCTTGCTGTCCTCGCAAATAGAAATTACCTTGTTATAAGAGAGAGAAGTCGAATCTTTTTCATTTGAAAGATAACTCTTCCATTGTTGGGTCTGAGTATTGTACGAGAATACCCCATTTGAGAAAGTAGCGAACCACAAATTCCCCTCAAAATCCTCTAAAATATCATAAACGAACAAATTTCCCAACTGTGGAATATGGGTAAAATTATCAAAAGAACGATTATATTTGAATAAACCGGATGTTGTTCCTATCCAGATATCCTCCGTAGCAGTTTTGCAAACAGTAAAAGCATCACTGGCAGTTAGCGATCCTTCACCTTTATCTTTGAAATAATGCTTCACTTGCCTGGTACGCAAATTCACCTTATTCAATCCCCTCGAAAAAGTACCGACCCATAAATCATCTCCATCCAGACAAAGAGCATGGACATTCTTATATATATCCGGATGCTCAAATGGTACCATTTTTTCTGTCTCCGGATCAAAATTAAACAATCCTTTATCCTCAGTACCTATCCATAAAGTACCGTCATTGCCTTCACATATCTCACGCACCCGACGACCAAAAAACTTAATCTCCTCTCTCGGATAAAACTTCTCAAAATAGGTCCATTGATACGGATAATAATTTACGCCACCAAAATAAGAACCTACCCACATTCCATTCTCACTATCGCGATAAATCGAATAAATAGCATTGTCTGATAACGCATAGGAGTCATCTTGATCGGGTACCGTCAGGTGTGTGATCTTGTTAGTCGTCAAATTATAGATGTACAATCCCTTTTCCGTACCTACCCATAATTCATCATCGGACTTAAATTCTAACGTACGTGCAAAAGCATCCAAAATCCTACGGGATTTACCCGTCACAAAATTAACCTCGGTCAATCCGTTCGATGATGCTATGTAAGTGTAATTATGAGGACCGACAATCTCACAATTGATGATATCATCTTTGAATATCTCATTGCCATTTGCATCTTTAAAAGGCTGCAAAGGCGATTCAAAGTCAGCCTTTGTATAATAAAGATTATCACCATACAATGCCAGCCAACAGGTATTCCCATTTAACCAGAAGCGATGAACATTGGCCAGCCCCGCATCATGAAAATAATTCCGTAATTTGTTTTCATCACTATTATAACAGAACAGTCCCTGATTCTCAACTGATATCCAAAGATTTGAGTGCTCATCACACCTTATCATCGTCACAAAATCCCGGATAACGGTTCCTTTATCACTTACTAAATTGAATTCAGTAAAAGAATCAAGTATAGGGTTATAAATATAAAGTCCTCCATCAGTACCGACCCATATATTCCCTTTACTATCTTCATAAAGTACCGTTATGAAATTCCTGCCCAGATTCGAATTTTCATTGTTATAGATGCGGAAAGACAAGCCATCGTAGCGGCTCAAGCCATCTTTAGTACCAAACCACATAAAGCCTTTCTTATCCTGGAAAATACAATTCACAGAATTCTGAGAAAGACCATTTCTGATATCTACCGTTCTGAAATAATAGTGAACGGTATTATAGGCATAGGACGGCAATGCCGTCACTATGCACAAACAGAGGAAAAGCTTTATAATAGTTCGATTCATAGTTCCCTCCTTTTTTAGGAAAGATTATTTCTTTAATGAATTACAAATACGTGTATTAATTTCTTTCACACGCTTTTCATCCAACTTGATTACCTTACGGTCATAAGTTATAAAACCATTCACTTCCACTTCTACGTCAGTAGTCTGCGTATAAACAGCTGCTGAGAATCCTCTGTCAATCATCCGATATAACATATCGGCATACTTCACATATTCATCAGTAGCCTCTTTAGAAGAATTGAACTGTACATAACCCCAGTTACGGTTCGGCTCCCAAAGGTGATCTTTCAAAACCAAACCGATACCACCATATTCACCTAAAACCGTTGCACGCTGACCGTCATATAAAAACATTTCCGGTGCAGGATAATGGTGCAAGTCAAGCATATCACCACAGGGATAATGGTTACCACCACTTGCCGGATTCACCAGACGGGTCGGATCATATTGCTTTGTCCATTCAGCTATTTCTACCGTTTTAAATTGTCCCCAAGCTTCGTTGAACGGCACCCACGTACCAATACAAGGATAAGAATACAGGCAATCTATGATTTCCTTCCATTCTTTGCGATAATAGCCTTCAGATTCAGCAGAACGCTTCATTTCCGTACCATTAAAATATTGACGCATCTGCCACTGTGGATTACGGTCACCACTCGGCATATCTTGCCATACAATAATTCCAAGCTGGTCACAATAGGTATACCAACGGGCAGGCTCAACTTTGATATGTTTGCGAATCATATTAAAACCAAAATCTTTCGTCTTCTGGATGTCATACAGCAAAGCCTCATCCGTAGGAGCTGTATACAAACCATCAGGCCACCAACCCTGATCAAGCGGTCCAAACTGGAACAACGCTTCATTATTCAATTCCAGGCGTACAATACCGTTAGCATCCCGTCGAGTAGAATATTTACGCATAGCTGCATAGCTATCCACCTTGTCCACAATTTTACCTCCATCCTTCAGGGCTACTTTCAAGGTATAAAGGAAAGGAGAATCAGGACTCCATAACTTAGCATTTTCAGGCATAGCCACCTCTACAGCTTCTCCATTGATACTCTTACCGGCAGCTACCAGTTGATTGCCATCATATACATTCACTTCAACGAGGTCTGTTGCACAATTGGCATTCAGTTCAGCCTTTACCGTCAACAAATTGCGGTCAATATCAGGAGTAATGCGAAGGTTTTCAATATGTTTTCCACTAACAGGTTCCAGCCATACAGTTTGCCAGATACCGGTTACAGGGGTATACCAAATACCTTCCGGTCTGTTCACCTGTTTGCCACGGGGTTGAGGTCCTCTGTCCGTAGGGTCCCACACTTTCACCACCAGGGTATTATTACCTTTGGCAGCCAAAGCAGGAGTTATGTCGAAAGAGAACGGAGTGAATCCTCCGGTATGGCTTCCAACTTTAACACCATTCACCCATACATCTGTTTTCCAATCGACAGCACCGAAATGCAACAGAACTCGTTTGCCTTTCCAAGCCGATGGCACGTCGAAACTCCGTTGATAAATCACTTCCTGCTTCTCATTCACTCTCTTTCCTACTCCGGACAGGGAGGATTCTATCGCAAAGGGAACAAGAATCTGTCCTTCAAAATTGGTTGGTATAGCTCCACCTTTATCAATAATTGCATAATCCCACAAGCCATTCAGGTTCTTCCAATCATTACGTTGCATAATTGGTCGTGGATACTCCGGTAAAACTTGAGACGGATTGATTTGTTCCGCCCAATTAGTCTTTATCTTATCACCGACAGGCTTCCACTGAGCCACACTCTCCGAAATAAAAAACGTCACTAAAAATAACGAGATAAATAATCTTTTCATGGTATCTAACTATTTTAATTGTTCGAAAGCAAAGTTAGCCACAAAAACATTTTCAAAATAACGCAATTGGCTCAATAAATGCAAGAATCTTTTCATATTTAGCGTATTAATCAGAAAGATACCCCAAAAGTACAGAAAAATGGAGCAATCAGGAATGTTGCAGGGCAACCGCATCAAAAGCCTCCTTCATCATCTTTCTAATGAACAAAATGTACTAAAGTGATAGGGCGATAAAGTAAGTGTTTGAATTAAGTTCTCAGCTCGCTACTTTTATGTTTTTTCCCTGCGACGGCTAAGAAAAATCGCAGTAGACATTTATTCTTTCCACCGTGGGGAAAGTTTCTTTCCATCACGGAGAAAGTTTCTTTCCACCATGGTGGAAAGAAAAAACCTCCACGGTGGAAAGAATAAGCATTCGTAGGCAAAGAACTAAGCGTTGGCAGGGAAAAAGAATAAAAGTGCCTAAGAAAGAAGCTATGAATTCCAAGATTTTCGTAAGTTTGCCCAATGAAATCTAATAGCATGCAGTATGAGAACACTTAAAGCAGCATTGGCTCTCCTGATAATAACCTTATCATTTCTTTCCGGACAAGCACAGACCCGCTTCGATAATCTGGAATTCAAGCAATTCTCCACACCGGAAGGATTACCCAACAGCATGGTTCACCAAGTTTATCAGGACAGGGATGGATATATCTGGATTTCTACATTCTATGGATTATTCCGTTACGACGGTTACGAAGTTCGTACGTATAAATCCAACCTTTACACTCCCGGACTTTTGGTTAATAATAATGTGATTTGCGTAGAAGAAGATTATTCCCACCACCTTTGGATAGGGACGCATGAAGGACTTTGCGTACTCGATAAGCAAACAGGCAAAATGAGGAAAATGAAGCTGGAAGGAATAAGCAAACATCGCTTGAACGAAATTCACGTAACCAAAGATAATAAAGTTTATCTGGGATATATCCGTGGAATGGCTTGTTATAATGCAGAGCTAGATACATTAGAGTTAATGACAAGCAAGAATTGCAAAGGTGAAGTACCCGAACAAATCAACATTCAAACCTTGCTTGAAGATGAAAACGGTGATTTATTGATTGGCACATGGCAGGATGGTCTTTTCCACTATAATATAAAAGAGAATAAGTTTATACACTATCCTCCGTTGGATGAAAGCAACTCCGTATTGGCCTTATTCCAAGACTCAAAAGGTGCATTATGGATAGGTACAAGCGGTTTCGGGCTGTATAAGGTAAACTTCTCTCCTGATAAGAAGACATTATCTGTAGAAAAAGCTTATAAGCACGATGCTCTTAACACGCTGTCCCTCTCTTCCGATTATATTTATTCCATTCACGAAGACCTGCAAACTCATTCGTTATGGCTGGGTACACGGAATGGGGTCAGCATCATGGACTTGACCGATGAAGGGAAATTTATAAACTACCGAGAGTCGGGTTCAGAACACTATCTGCCTGTCCGTGAAGTGAACACCGTCTTTCGCGATAAAAACGGCTTGATGTGGATTGGTACCAAAGGCGCCGGAGTGTTTCATGTGAATACCCGTACGCGTCCTTTTGAAGTCTTTTATCCGCGTGGCAACGGGAAATCTTTTACGGATATTATCTCTACCCTGTATGTGGAAGAAAGCGGAGCTTCCTGGGTAGGCTTCGGATATGGAATTGATTATCAGTCGGAAGACGAGAAAGTAACTTTGATTCCCTCCAAGCGCCCCTATCATATTTCTTACAGTCCATCTGCCCGGGAGGTGCTGCTTGCTATCCATGATGGCGGGGTGATAGCTTGCCGGGATGGGAAGATTGTCCACCAATACAGGGCCTCGAATTGCGGTTTTATACCTCACGATTTAGTCTATTGGGTGCACGAAGACCGGAAAGGGAATTGGTGGTTAGGCACCTATAAAGGGCTTAGTGTGCGTTATCAGGAGGGTCGTGAATACTGTTTCAATCAATTGCCCGATGTCGATAAATTACTTTCTAAAGAGATAACCAGCATAATGGAAGATAATGACGGCTCTTTGTGGCTGGCGACCAATAATAATGGTATCGTTCACGTCACCGGCAATATGGAACAACCCGGGTCTTTGCAATGCAAGAATTACTGCATTGAAAATGGCTTGTTACCGGTCAACACTCCACTTTGCTTTCTTCTGGATAAGAGTGGAAAGGTTTGGGTGGGAACGGAAGGAAGTGGTCTTTGCTTGTATGACGCACAGAATGACTGCTTTCGGTCTGTTCATCAGGAATACAATTTGCCGGGAGATATGGTTGGCAGCATGGAGGAAGACAATAACGGAAACCTTTGGCTGGGCACTAACCAGGGACTGGTGAAGCTGACAATTACCGGAGAAGAGAAAGGACGGGTGCGGATATTTACGGTGGCCGACGGATTGGCCGATAACTTCTTCAATCAGAATGCATCCTTCTATCGTAACGGGACTTTCTACTTCGGTTGCAGTCGCGGCATCGTTACGTTCAACTCTAAAATGGCCGAAGGAAATCACTCTGATGTCTCTTTATGCATTACGGATATATGGATAGACGGAAAATCATTGGAGCAGATGCCGGAAAATAAAAGAAGAGAAATCAGCCCTTTCACCGCCGATTTTACGGAACAACTCGTTGTCCCTGCCGCATATTCCAATTTCACCGTATGCTTTGCTTCCCTCACTTACAATCATCCCCAACAGAATAATTACGCCTACAGATTGCAAGGACTCGACACCGACTGGCATTATGTAAATGCCTCCAACCGCAATGCCTATTACTCCAAACTATCTCCGGGAGAATACGTCTTTGAGCTACGTGCCACGAACGAGAATGGAGATTGGGGAGAAATACGGAAAATGGAAATAACCATCAGACCTCCTTTCTGGGCCACTTGGTGGGCATATCTTGTTTATGCATTCATATCCGTATCAGTCTTGGCATTAATATGGTGGGAGGTACGCAGAAGGCTGCTGCTGCGCAACCGGAAATATCTGCAAAAAGGGGAAACAGACAAGGTGCATCACATCAAATTCCAGTTCTTTACGAACATCGCTTCGGACGATGAGAAGTTCTTGCAGGATGCCATTGCTTGTGTGAACAGGCATCTGAGTGATACGGACTTTGACGTTCCCCAATTTATCGATGAAATGGCGACAAGCCGCACCACCCTGCACAAGAAACTCAAATCACTGACGGGGCTGAATACGACAGGCTTTGTACGCAGCATCCGCCTAAAGGCCGCCTGCAACATTATGGATGAGAATAAGAACATACGTATCTCCGATCTCGCCTATCAGGTAGGTTTCAATGACCCCAAGTACTTTTCCATCTGTTTCAAGAAAGAATTTGGTATGCAGCCGACAGAATACGCGATGAAAGCGGCTAAAAACGCATAATCTCCACAGCATAAGTGAGGTTGAAACATGTTCTTAAAAGGTAGAAGGAACATGTTTCAACCTTACCGGACGATGCTTCACCCACTTAAAACATATGGCTGATTACTTTTGTGACGTTAATTTTTTAATGTCTAATTATAAAAAAAGTTGGCCTATGAGACTTATTTTCTATGGAAACAAAAGATCGCTAATGGCGATTATTATTTGTGTGGCTTTGCTTACCGGCAGCCGGATGACTTATGCGGTTAATGAACACGCATCTGTGTATTCTACTCAGCAGACTGGTAAGATTAAGGGAACTGTAATCGATGTTAATGGGGAACCCGTCATTGGGGCAAGTGTTGTATTGAAAGGTACTTCCAATGGTACGATAACCGATATTGACGGTAATTTTACTCTTTCTGATATTCCTTCTAACGGAATGATCCAGGTAAGTTTTATTGGGTATAAAACACTCGAAGTGCAAGTTAAGGGGCAGAACTCCTTTAGCCTGACTTTATTGGAAGATACCGAAACCTTGGATGAAGTTGTTGTGGTAGGTTATGGCACGATGAAGAAATCGGATTTGACGGGCGCTGTAGGGTCCATATCTTCCGAAAAACTTGCAGCCAGAGGTACTACCCGTTTGGAGGATGCATTACAGGGAGCGGTGCCGGGAGTAGATATTACCCAATCTAATAGCCGTGCAGGAGGAGGATTCAATATCCAAATCCGTGGACAAGCTTCTATTAACAAACAGGCTTCTCCGCTGTATGTTATTGATGGTGTAGTATCTGAATCTATGGATTTCCTCAACCCTGAAGACATTGAGCGTGTAGACGTCCTGAAAGATGCTTCTTCTACAGCCATATATGGTTCCCGAGCTTCTGCCGGTGTGGTTATGATTACTACCAAAGGTTCTAAGGGAGCTAGTAAAGTCCAAAAAATGTCTGTCAGTTACGATGGATATTACGGTATACGTAAAATAGCCCGTATGCCTGATCTGATGGATGCTGAAGAGTTTATAGATTATCGCTTTGCTCGTTTTACTACATTAGAAACAACAAAGTACGATGGGTCCGGTCGCGCAGGGATCGATGCAAATGGTGTGCCTCATTACACAATTACAAAGGCTAATCAGGAAACGGCTTTCATGAAACGTATTGGTGGAGCTGATTACCGTGACTCTAAAGTTTACGAGATGATGATGGCGGGCGAATCATACGACTGGACGGATTTAGTAACACGTACAGCAGCCCAGCAAAACCACTTTATCAGCATGGATGGTTCAACCGAGAAAGCAACCTATCGTTTAGGCTTTGGCTATCAAAATGAAGAAAATGTTTTCTTGTACAACGATTACTCGCGTTTCAATATAAAAGGTTCATATGATGCAAAGCTTTCTAAAGTGCTTGAGGCTGGCTTGTCCGTTAATATGGCTTACAGTATAAAGGAGGACTTTCAAACGAATAGTAGTTACTCACCTTATGAAACAGCTTTTCTATTTAATCCGTTCATTTCTCCTTATGATGAAAATGGAAAAATTCTGCTTCAACCAGCTTCTAATGCACCTTTTGAAACAACTGCCGGATTTACATCTACCATCAGTCCGCTTATTGATCTTGCAGATAAAAATTATACAGATGAAACAAAGAAATACAATGTACTAACCAGTTTCTATCTGCGTGCTAATATTATGGAAAATATGAAATTTACTACAACTTTTTCGCCAAACTTCCAATATTCGCGTCAGGGAATTTTTAATGCTACAGGGTTGAATGACAATAATAAAGAGGGTTCTAGTTACTATTTTAGCACGGGTATGAACTCTGCACAAGTAGAAACCAAACAGCGTTTGAATTGGACATGGGATAGCCAATTGGACTACAATAAAACAATTGGAGATCATTCATTTAGCGGTATGGGACTTTTTTCTATGTATCGCTCGCAACTGGAGGCTTATAAGATGAAAGGCTTTAATATTCCTAACGATAAGCTTTCGTTCCATGCGTTGGAAAAAGCAGCGTCAAGCGACAAAACAATCGAATCTTCTTATACAGAATCAACAATGGTGTCGGGCGCTTTTCGTGTAAATTATTCATATAAAGGTCGATATATGGCAACGGCTACTGTTCGTGCCGATGGTTCTTCTCGCTTTGCTGAAGGTAATCGTTGGGGCTGGTTCCCATCGGCAGCATTGGCATGGCGTATGTCTGAAGAAGCTTTCCTGAAAGATACAAAGTGGTTGGATAACTTGAAGCTACGTCTGTCTTATGGGGTTACTGGTAATAATAACGTAAGCGATTATGTGACGCATTATTCAGCATCTGGTCCCAATTATGTGGTACTGGATGGTACGGAAGTACAAGCATATTATCCGAACGGGTTGGTGAATACAGCCCTTATCTGGGAAAAGGTGAAAGAGTTTGATTTTGGCGTTGATTTGAGTATCTTGAATAGCCGCATAAACTTAACGGCCGATATTTATAACAGATTGTCTGACGGGCAGATTATGGATCGGATTGTTCCGCTTGAGACGGGTGAGTCTAAAGCAACATTCAATGTAGGTTCTGTAAGAAATAGAGGTATTGAACTGGGGTTGCAATTTGGTGTAATCAGGAACAGTGAGTTCTCGTGGGATGTTAATGTTAACTACTCTCGCAACTGGAACAAAATTATAGAACTGAGTAATGGAAAGGTAGATGAGGTCGCTTCGAATCGTTTCATTGGTAAACCACTGAATTCATTACGTGACTATACTCATACGGACATAATTACCGACAAAGGTGTGACTATGAAAACAAAAGATGGCAACATACACTATACTTTGGAAGAATTATATGCTAAATATGGTTCGAAATATAAATGGTACGAAGGTCAGATGGCTGTAAACGACTGGAATAACGATGGACAGATAACCGACGAGGATAAACAAATCTATGGATGTACAGATCCTAAATGGATAGGAAGTCTTAGTACAACTCTGAATTATAAGAATTTCGACTTCTCAGTGATGATTTATACTAAACAAGGACAATGGACACGTAGTTATTTTCATGATAAATATATGGATGTAGGCCGCGGTCAGCAGAAGATGGCTATGGACTTCTACATTCCAGCAGGTACTCCTGTCATTGACCATGCCACTGGCGACATTGTTTTAAGTACCGAAACGAAATATGGAAAGTATCCTTATCCTAATAATTCCGATACTTCGGCAGGAGGGTATTACTCCAGTGCCGGTAGTGCAAAGGGGGAAGGGTTTCAATACCAGAAAGCCTCATTTGTGAAAGTAAAAAATATTTGTTTGGGATATACGTTTCCAAAACAGTGGATTGCAAAAGCTGGAATGCAGCATTTACGCCTTTATGTGAATATTCTTAATCCCTTTTGTTTTACCGATTACGAAGGTTTTGACCCAGAGTGGGCAGGTGCGAAATTGACTGATGGTGGTCCTGCTTCCGTAACGTATCAGATGGGTGTAAATATCAAGTTCTAATTTAAATGAAAGAATAAACAAGATGAAGAAATATATATATACAATCATGATTTTGATTTGTTCTATTTTAATAGTAAGCTGTGACGATTTCCTTACTACAGAGAATAAATCAAGTGTAACAGACAAGGATCATTTTTCGACTGAAGCCGGATTTGAAACTTTGGTGAACAATGCTTATGAGAAACTCCGTGGTATCTATGCAACTTCCAGTTATACAACTTTTTTCCAGGCAGGTACAGATATGTATGGTGACGCACGGCTTAAAATTAACGATGAATTGCACGAATATGAAACCTTGAACCCTGAAAACAGTTCGATGAAAACTCTTTATACAAACTGTTATAAAGGTATTCGTGCGGCTTATGCGGTATCCTATTATGCGGCAGATGCAAATGTTAGTGAAGCATTATGCAAAAAGCGTATTGACGAAGCACGCGTCATTGCAGTACAATTCTATTATATTTTAGTTAATACATTTGGAGGAGTGCCTCTGATAAAAGAATATGTGTCTAATATTGAAACCGGATATCCGAGAGCTACAGCAACAGACGTTTACACGTATATGATTGACGAACTTGAAGATGTAATTGCAGCAGGAGCACTTGATGCATCAACCGCAAAAAAAGGAGGTGGTAGAGTTAGTATTGAAGCAGCACAAGCGCTGTTGGCCCAAACTTATTTGGCTGCAGCTTGGGATCTGGATAAAAGCGAATATTTTACAAAAGCTGCACAAGCAGCTGATGCCGTTATTGCAGGTCGTAGCCTGACTACTCCTTTTGCTGAACTTTGGAAATCTGATTATAATGGAGATTACAGCGGAGATGACAATGAAGAATTCCTTTGGGATGTTGAATATGATCATGCTACTGCCAGTACTCCACAAGGTGGCGGTCACTGTTGGAGTGTCTTCTACACAAACTATATAGGTTCTGGGAGTGATGGAGGTAAAGGTTCAAAATCGGCTTTTATTGTAACTCTGCATGCTTTAAAGTGTTTTGAAAAAGGAGATGTCCGCTATGATGCGACATTCATGAAGGAACTACCCGATCTTCTCAATGGTGTATATTCGTATTGGACTTTCTACAAAAACGGAGGAAATTTTATCGGTACGCCAATCAAACGTTATTATCCCGCTTGGTATGAGACAGCAGATGATATAGAGGCATGGAGAAGTATTGATCCAGAAAATCGCAAGGATACCTGGATCATTCCAATGAGCGAGAATACACGTGAGCCTCAGGATTATACAGAAGGAGTTATTACCTATGAACAGATGATAGGTTATAATTACGGTGGTTCTCCTTGTCGGAAATTTGATGATAGCTATACGCTCAAAAATATATATTCTGAAAAAGATGATTATCGCGATATTCATATTATTACCTTGTCAGAAATCTATTTGGTAGCGGCCGAAGCTTATTTGAAAGCGGGTAATGAACAATCGGCGTTGGCGCGTCTGAATGAAGTTCGGCGTCGTGCTGGATTGGCTGCTGCTGCTTCTATTGATATTGATGCAATACTTAAAGAGCGCGTTTGTGAACTTTTTGGACAAGGCTCAAGATGGTTTGACCTTCGGCGCACAAAAAAGTTAGTGGAATACAATAACTTGTATAACAAACGTCTGGAAGGTCGGGCTCAACAGGCTATCGGTCAAAAGTTACTTCGCCCTATTCCACAAGCCGCTATTGATGCAAACGACCAAATGAGTAGTGCAGATCAGAATCCAGGCTATTAATCTAATATAGAAAAATAATACCCCACCAGCTAATTAAATTTATTATAGTATGAAAATAAAGATGATTCTTCTAGTGTCCTTTTTGTTATGCTTGAATGGTCTCCTAGCATCGACAATTACATCCTTTGGAAGTGGACAAAGACATTTTTATCCCGTTCGTGAGAGG
This sequence comes from Bacteroides sp. AM16-24, assembly GCF_003471885.1. Taxonomy (NCBI): domain Bacteria; kingdom Pseudomonadati; phylum Bacteroidota; class Bacteroidia; order Bacteroidales; family Bacteroidaceae; genus Bacteroides; species Bacteroides sp. AM16-24. The sequence continues at coordinate 196,042 of NZ_QRKI01000009.1, read as the reverse complement.
ATGATGGTCAAATCTTTGAACGGTACATGGAAATTCAAGTTGATTAAAGGACTTTTGGTTCCCAATGAATTATCAAATTGGAATACTACCGATTTTGATATTTCCGGGTGGGGTGATATTACTGTTCCCGGAAACTGGGAAACACAAGGTTTTAAAATACCTGAATATGGTAATGAAATCGCAGAATTAACAGGGCTCTATCGTACATCATTCGATTATGATTCGGCATGGGAAGGGCAACATGTTATTCTGCGATTTGATGGTGTGCATTTTGGCTACGAAGTTTTTGTTAACGGACAAAAGGCTGGTCAATGGGGTAGTGCTTATAATTTGTGCCAATTTGATATTACCCCATATCTTTTTTCTGATAAGAAAAATATCTTGAGTGTCAAAGTTATGACTCGCTCTATGGGTTGGGAATTTGATACTTATGATTGTTGGGGGATAGCTGGAATTACTCGCAATGTTGAATTGTTTGCTATAAACAATACTTATCTGGAAGATGTAACTTTTGTTTCGAATGTTAATCCTGAATTGGACGCTGAAATACGGCTTCGTATAGATGTGAATAGGTTTGATAAGATTGAAAAAAATAGTTTGCAGTTGAATATTTCCCTGTCTGACCCGCAAAATAATCATCTTTTAAATTTCACACGAGCTATTTCGGAGAATATCAATGTATACAATTTTGAGGGATTTATTGAGCATCCATTGTTGTGGACAGCAGAAACACCAAATTTATATCGTTTGGAAGTTTGCATTGTTGATGCTAAAGGACAGATACAGCAACGTATAAACGAATATGTTGGCATCCGGAGTGTGACTATGGATGGGTATGAACTAAAGGTTAATCATCGCTCTATCCTTTTGCGTGGAGTATGCCTCAATGAAATTGATCCAAAATCAGGTCGTGCTTTAACCTATGAAGAGCGTCGAATGCAACTTTTAAAGATGAAAGAAGCTAATATTAATTTTATCCGTACGGCACATTATTCATTTGCTCCTGATTTTCTGAAGCTATGTAATGAAATGGGCTTCTATGTATGTAATGAAGTCTCTTTTGGAGCCCGGGGGGCAGATAATCTGTCTAAAGAAGAGTTTATTCCTGAATTAAAAGCAAGAGCTGAAGCTACAATTCGACGTGATAAGAACAATCCATCCATTATTATTTGGTCATTAGGCAACGAGAATCCCTATACACCCATAGTTGAAGAGGTTATTAAATATGTAAAAGAAAAAGATCCGACTCGACCTCGCGGATTACCGCAAAAAGCCGGTGATTTCACGGCATTTACTAAAAAGCCTAGTGAGAACGTTGATATTGTGATGGGACATTATTTGAATGACGCTCGCATTGACAAGGCTATAAAAGATACTCGCTTACCGATCATTCATACTGAGTATGCTCATGCACAAGGAAATGCATTCAATGAGTTTGAATCAAAGTTTACCCGGATACTGAAAGAAGAAAAGGTTATCGGAGGATCTATATGGTGTTGGAGTGATCAGGCCATTTTAACAAATGGAGAGATGAAAATCGGCTATTCCTCAAATCCAAAAGCTTTAAATCGTGACGCAAGGCGAGATCTGCCTAAAGAATATCAGGGTATTTGGATTGATTCAAAGAGATTTCTTGACACATTTGGTGACCGGGGGTCAGATGGAATTGTTTATGCGGATGGTTATCCGAAAGAAAGTTTTTACTTGGTCAGAAAAATGTATTCACCAGTTGTGGTATTAACTTCATATTTAAATGGAAAGTTAAATGCAAAAAACACGTTCTCTGTGGAACTGGAGAATCGTTTTGATTTTATTTCTCTTCATGGTTATCAGTTGAAATGGCAGGTGAAAAATTTACAAAAGATACTGGATGCCGGAAGTTTTTGGTTACAGATACCAGCTCGAGAAAAGGGAGTAATAAACTTGAATACGCAACTACCACAGATGGTCGACTTTAACGACTTGACCCTTTATCTAGAGGTATTAACTCCTAATGGTAAAAGAATGTATGAACGTAATCTTCCAATAGAACTTGGCGGAAGTAACGAAGATTACATGAGCTTAGTTAAGAATGCAGCATCTACAAAGAAGTCAAAAACTAAAGTTACCAAAACGAATGCATCATTAACTTATGGAGAGTACAGTTATAATATTTCACATAATGGGGTATTTAGTGTTGTAAATGAAAAAAGAAAAATAATAGAGACGCCTTTACTCCTTCGTGTTGGACGTCCTGAAACAATAATGCTCCTCACACAAGGCTTGAAGAATAAATATTATTGGAATCCTTATTTGTTAGAACCCATTGTAGAAGAGTTTGCAGCAATTAAAAAAGATGATGGCGTGTATGTAACATTGCAATGCCGTTGGAATCGAAATGGGCAGGCCGAACAATATATTTCAGGCGAAGTGACTGTTTTCATAGCGGCTAATGGAAAGGTACAATTTGATTATAACCTTAAGGCTTCTCCGAATGCGAATGGTAATTTCCTTGAATGTGGGCTAACCTTAGATTTAGGAAAATCATTTAATCAATTTGATTGGTTAGGTGATGGACCCTATTCATCCACTCCTGGTAAAACTGCTTATAATGAACGGGCTATCTGGCAGTTGCATCGTGACGATATACGGTTCAACGGAAACAGAATGAATGTTGATGTTGGTGTTGTTACGAATGGAGCACAACACATCGCATTCTTAAGCGGCAATGGTAACATGGGTGTTGAAAATGTAAATGGGAATATACATATATCTCAAAATGCAATTGTTGCCGGGTATGGTACTAAATTTACGTCCCCCATCGGGTTATTGCCGATAGCGGATGTAGCTATCCAAGGGACTCTTATCTTATTTGCAGAGAATGCCCATGAAGATGCATCTATTTTGAAGTCGATATTTAAAAAGTTTCCGACAGTTGTTCCGGAAAAGCCTTATTTGAGAACTTATGGATGGTAATGCTATGAAAATATTTATATATATCGTTTTCATTCTATGTGGAGTTCATACTTCTGTTGCCCAAGAGAAGATTCTGTTATGGCCTCAGGGGAAAATGCCGAATAGTAAGGGGGTGATAGTATCTGATACTATAATTGATGGTCGATTGTTTCAAGTTGGAGAGCCGAGAGTCTATGTGTATCCGGCTGCCAAAGAAAAAAATACGGGTGCTGCAATTCTTATTGTTCCCGGGGGAGGCTATCTTCGCTTAACGGCCGATTACTCTAATATCCCTATTGCCTCTTATTATCAGCAACAGGGAATAAGTGCATTTGTAGTTTGTCATCGTATGCCAGCATCACCTGATTTGGAAGTTCCTGAAATAGCACCTTGGCAGGATATTCAACGGGCCATGCGGATTATTTGCGCTAATGCGGCGAAATGGGGCATTGATTCCAACCGGATTGGTGTTTTCGGTGGATCAGCGGGAGGACATGGAGCCTCAACTTTGGCTACTCATAAAGAAGATATAAGCGCTATTGGTGATGAACTCGATTGTTTTTCATATACGCCCGCCTTTATGATATTGCTTTCGCCTGTTATATCGTTTGAATCGCCTATTGTTCACGAAGGAAGCCGGGATCGCCTGTTGAGAGATAACAGTTCGGAAGAATTAATTGAGTTTTTTTCCAATGAAAAACATGTGACACCAGATACGCCTCCTGCATTTTTAGTTCATGCGAACGATGATAAGGTTGTATCGCCTCTGAATAGTATTGTATTTTATCAGGCTCTTAAAAATGCTGGGGTAGAATCATCTTTACATATATTTCCTTATGGTGGTCATCGTTTAGGTATAGGGAATTGTACAGGTTCTGCTGCCGTCTGGCCAAATTTATCTATTGATTGGCTAAAAGAGATGAAGTTTGTAGAATAGTTTAATAATCTTCAATAATGAAATGTGTTATGAATAAAATAGTTCCTAAAAAGTTAAGTTATAAAATCAATGTTATGCATTTACGTTTATTCTTATTGATACTTGTTTTCAATTGTTTTCAATTTGTAAAAGGGAACGACTTCGTCTGGTACAGCGATAACCGTCCTGTTACCTATTGTGCCCCCGAATCCCTTGCTCCGGTGGTATCTGTTGCCATCGACATGTTCCGGGAAGATATTCAGCAGGTAACAGGACGATTGCCCCAGTCTGTATCTATAGATGATGCAACCATACGCATCATCCAGTTAGATAACACTGATATCCCAATAAAAGATTTGCAGAAACGAGGAGTGCCAGTTGATAAACTGGCCTCGAAGCGGGATGCCTTTTATATAACCGTTTCCAAACGTCAGTTACTTGTAATTGGAGGGGATGCTCGTGGAACCGCATATGGCATCCTTGAACTCTCACGCCTGGCAGGTGTTTCTCCCTGGGTTTGGTGGGGAGATGTGACCCCCGAGAAGAAAACCAAGTTGATACTTCCGGCTAAATACCAAACTTTTCAAAGCCCATCTGTAGAATATCGCGGTATCTTTTTGAATGACGAAGACTGGAGTTTACAGCCTTGGAGTTGGAAAAACTTTGAGCCATCTGACATTAAAGGGCGTATCGGTGCCCGGACTTATAAAGAAATCTTTAAATTACTGATGCGCCTTCGTGCTAATGCCATTTGGCCGGGTATGCATGGGATTACCACTCCTTTCTACTTTGTACCGGGAGCCAAAGAAGCAGCCGATAGTTGCGGCATCCTAATTGGTACTTCGCATTGCGAACCAATGATGCGCAATAATGTAGGCGAATGGAAAGTCAGCGAGCGAGGCGACTATAATTACATGACCAACCGTGAAGGAGTGCAATCGTATTGGATAGAACGGCTGAAAGAGGCAGGCCCCTATGAGAATTTCTATACTATGGGCATGAGAGGTATCCATGACAGTGGAATGGAAGGAGTCAAGACCCTTCAGGAAAAGACCGATGCCCTGCAACAAGTAATCAACGACCAGCGTAAACTACTGGCGAAATATGTAAATAAGGATGTAGAGAAAATCCCCCAAGCTTTTGTCCCTTATAAAGAAGTACTTCAAATAATGGAGAATGGCTTGCAACTGCCGGAGGACATCACATTGATATGGTGCGATGACAACTATGGCTATATGACCCGTTTGAGCGACGAGGAACAGCAAAAGCGTAGCGGAGGTGCCGGAGTGTATTATCATCTCAGTTATTGGGGGCGTCCGCACGACTACATGTGGCTATGTACTACCCAGCCGGGATTGATTTATAGCGAAATGAAACAGGCATACGACTGCAATGCCCGCCGCTTGTGGGTGGTCAATGTGCACGACCTGAAACCGGTGGCTTACGATCTGGAACTCTTTCTGGATATGGCATGGAATATCAACTCTGTATCTCCATCTACGCTTGTGGAGCATCAGAAGAACTGGCTTTGCCGCGAATTCGGAAAAGAAGCAGGAGAAAAGCTATTGCCCGCCATGTTAGAGTTTTATCGCCTGTGCGGCATCCGTAAACCGGAATTTATGGGTTGGAATCAGGTGGAACTTGACAAGAAGAAGTATACTAAAGGTTGGTCTCCGGTTAGAAACACAGACTTTAGTCTGACTGAATTCGGCGGAGAACTGGACCGTTATCTGGAATCTTATGAAGCCATTAAAGAAATCTTATCGGAAACGGAAGCAATAATTCCTCAGGAACGCAAAGATGCTTTCTTTGCCCAAATCAAGTATCCTGTGTTTGGTGCCGCAGCTATGAGCACGAAGATATTGGAAGCACAAAGAGCACGTTGCATCTCTCCGGGAAGCTGCGACACGACTTTATGGACCCGAGAGAGCCAATTAATGGCTGCCTGTGCCAAAAGCATCAAGGCTTATCAAGAAATACGCGACTTGACGGACTACTACAACAATGAGCTGGCAGGTGGCAAATGGAAATACTCCATGTGCCACAATCCGCGGGATTTATATGTGTTCTATCCGCCTAAAGTCCCTGTATGGCTGACAGACAAAGAAATAGAGAAGTATGCTTCTTTAAAAAGAACAAAATCATTACCTTTGGCAGAAGCAGTTAAAGATAGTTGTATCGTTTCTAATGCTTGCGATTATGCAAGAGCGTCCGAAGGTGTCATGACAATTCAATCATTGGGGCACAGCATGAATGCAGTTTCCGTACCGAAAGGAAAATCAATTACTTTTGAATTTGATTGCTCATGGGATGGAGAAGCGACACTGCGCACCGCCGTCATTCCTACACAACCTAATGATAAAGGGGATATTCGTTTCAGTGTCAGCATAGATGGTGAAAAACCTCAGATATGCTCCTTTAAAGAAGGTTTCCGCACGGAGGGCTGGAAGCAGAATGTGCTTCGGGGGCAGGCTATTCGTGAAACCAATCATCGATTGGCAAAAGGAAAGCACACCTTATCCATCACAGCTTTGGATGACCATGTATTGATAGACCAATGGATGATTGATTTCAAGCCAGATAGAATGTTTTACGTATTCCCTGTCCAACCAACATATTAATATAGCATGAATTATATGAAAAGAATTATTGGATTATTCATTATTTTACTGTGTCTTTGTTCTGCAAAAGCTCAACAGACAGAAGTGAGATATCTCTCCGGCACAGGACCGGATAATACTGTGAAGTGGGATTTCTGGTGCTCATCAGGTATGAATTCCCAAAAGTGGAGCGAGATAGAAGTTCCGTCTTGCTGGGAACAGCAAGGTTTTGGAGGCTACACCTACGGACGCTACTACATTTATAAGGAACGCGAAAATGAAAAGCAATATGATGCCTACAGAGAGCATGATTTTTGCGATGAATACGGCATTTATCGTCACCGTTTTGACGTTCCGGATACTTGGAAAGGCAAACAGATAAGCATTGTATTCGAAGGTGTCATGACCGATGCCGAAGTGAAAATCAACGATGTTATCGTTGGTCCCACTCATCAGGGAGCATTCTATCGTTTCTCTTATGATATCACAGACAAACTGAAATTCGGGAAAAAGAATTCAATGGAAGTGACGGTGAGGAAGCAATCGGCGGATAAATCAGTAAATGCAGCGGAACGCCGTGCCGACTGGTGGCTCTTCGGAGGTATCTACCGCCCCGTATATCTGATGGCGAAACCTCGCACGCAAATAGACCATATAGCGGTGGATGCCCGTGCAGATGGTACATTGCGCACAGATGTCTATCTGAAAAATATTTCCAAAGGACAGCAAGTAGAGCTGTCGCTCATGTCCTGCGATTCACAGCTTTCCATAGGGAGACAGGTATGTGGACTTTCGACGGGAGAGAAACAGACACTTACCACACATTGGGAAAATATCAAGACATGGGACCCTGAACATCCTAACCTTTATCGACTTACTATGCGTCTTCTTTCCACAACAGGAGATGTTGTACACGAGATAACGGAGCGCATTGGGTTCCGCACCATTGAATTCCGTCCCGAAGATGGCATATATCTGAACGGTACACGGCTTTTAGTAAAGGGAACTAACCGCCATTGCTTTGATTCTGAGACGGGTAGAACAATCAGTCGGGAACTCAGTCTGAAGGATGCTTTGCTCATTAAGCAGATGAATATGAATGCCGTGCGTTCACATTATCCTCCTGATACCCATTTCTTAGAGGTATGCGATTCCATAGGGCTTCTTTATCTCAATGAATTGTGTGGTTGGCAGAATAGCTATAGCACTGCAATAGCAGAAAAGTTGCTGCCCGAAATGATGTTTCGTGATGTAAACCACCCGTGCATCTTTATTTGGGCAAATGGTAACGAAGGAGGATGGAATACCGCCATTGACAATCGTTTTGCCAACTATGACCCGCAAAAACGCCACGTCATTCATCCGTGGGCAGATTTCAACGGTTTGGATACACGCCATTATCCCAACAGTACGGATAACATGTATCGGTTGGAACGCGGACATAAGGTTTTCATGATGACGGAGTTTCTACATGGGCTCTACGACCGTGGACAGGGTGCAGGCCTCAAAGGACTATGGTCAAAATTTAAGGCGAATCCACTCTTTGCCGGTGGCTTCCTTTGGGCGTATGTGGATGAAGCTATCCGCCGTACAGATACCGGACAAATGGACACTTACGGTCCTAATGCTCCCGATGGTATCGTGGGGGCAAATCGCGAAAAAGAAGGCAGCTTCTATACTGTTCGGGAGGTATGGTCGCCCATTCAAATAAATCCGTTTAAAATAACGTCTTCCTTCAAAGGAGATTTTTACGTAGCTAATGATTACTTATTCAGCAACTTAAACGAATGTCGAATGAAGTGGAAGGTAATGCGCTTACCTATTCCACGGGTGTCCGACAGCCCCATCTGCTTAGCAGAAGGTAGTGTACTGCTACCTGCAATTCAACCTGGTGAAAAGGGTACAGCCCACTTCGATCTGCCGGAGAAATTCTTCAATGGCGACGTTCTGGAATTGGAAGCCTACAGTGCGACGGGTGACACGGTATGTAACTGGGCGTTCCCCATCAAGAATAATCGCAAGTACTTTGCAGAATACAGGCATTTACAACCGGCAGCAACAACTGCCGCCAGATATCAGACAAACGACAACAGTGTTACACTGATGGCGAATGGAGTTGCAGCAACATTCAACAAAGCAAATGGCAATTTGGTGGAAGTGAAAAATGGCAGCAAGGTAATATCATTGTCTGATGGTCCTCTCCCGGTCGGAATGAAGATGCTTTTCAGCTCTGCTAACCTAAAAATGCAAGGTGACACTGCCATTTATACCGTAAAATATAAAGGTGCAGCCGACTCCATTGTCTGGAGAATGACGCCTGACGGATTGCTTGGAATGGATGCATTGGTGCTGAATTACAGGGCAGATAACAAGTTTGACGGTGCATACTTTGACCGTCCGGTTCATAATCTCGGCTTTTCATTCTCTTTTCCTGAAAAGAACGTCAGCGGGATGCGTTGGTTAGGTAAAGGCCCTTACCGGGTATGGAAGAACCGTATCGAAGGAACGAATTATGGCATTTGGCAAAAGGACTACAACAACACTGTGACGGGAGAATATTATCATCCGCTTGTCTACCCGGAATTCAAAGGGTATCATGCCGGTCTCTATTGGGCAACACTCCAATCACAGACAACCCCAATGACAGTCTATTCGGAAACTGACGGTATTTTCTTTCGTGTCTTCACTCCGGAAGAGCAGCGCGACCGCGAAAGCCGTGGAATATCGGTAAAGGAATATCCTGCCGGAGACATCTCATTCTTATTTGAAATTCCTGCTGTCAATTCTCAAGGAACAGGAGGAGAAGCCTCTTATATTAAAATCAACAAAGGCGACGAGGGCTTCAGAATGAAACTTTGGTTCCAGTTTTGAATAGAGTTATAATATGAATATGAAAAGAGTTTTAGTATTATTCTTATGGTTGTCTTCTTCCTTACAAGATAGAGCTTACGGCAGACAGAACACAACTCGCAGCAGATGGAAAAGATTTAGCATATATTACTGTAAAAGTAACCGACAAGAATGGCAATCTCTGCCCACATGACAGACGATTAATCAAGTTTTCAGTAAAAGGGAACGGAAGCTACCGCGCCTCGGCTAACGGAGACCCTACTTCGCTTGATTTATTTCATTTGCCCCAGATGCATGTTTTTAATGGTATGCTGACTACCATTGTGCAAGCAGGAGAAGCTGCTGGAAAACTAACTCTTGAGGCAAAGGCTTTTGGAATAAAATCGGGCAAGTTAGAAGTTACAACCAAGTAAAACGTAATATGAAGAACCTCGCCGAAGGATATTCAGTAGTTGCAACGTTTAAGACCATAAGAATAAAAGGAACAAAAACAGTGGGTATTTATCTCCCTTTTGCATAAAGAATTCACAGACGGTGGCTATTTTTTAGTATAGCCACCGCTGTGAAAAATTGTACAATTTTAATGTCTAAAGGGAAATTACACATGAAAAAAGAGGACAGATGCTCTTTGGAAAACAGATAGGAAAGATGTTCTCTTATACAAATTCTACCGTATAAGATTCTCCCAAATTAGTTAAAAATTACAAGAGTATTATCAATAAAAGTGTCAGAATACACGATTTCACCGGATTCGGTATCTTTAACTACTAAATATTCGTTTTCAAGAGGCGTCCCCAAACAAATGTAAAGTTAATTATCCTTGATATAACCGGGAACTACGGATAATATGAAACAAGTAAGCGTTTCTCCTTTCAATAAATAAATATTAGCAAGCTTTCTGGTTTTCTGTAGGAACAGACAAAGTTAGCTATAGTCTGTACATTTATAGACAGTACAGATGGTTACAATAAGCACAAACTTTCTAATAAAACAAATGATAACGCTTTCATATATTTCACGCATTCTTCCAGATTGATAATATGGCAAAGTTAACCACATCGTAGCAAAAAAGAGAATAAAAACAATAATATCTCTTTTTCATAAAAGCACAGAGTTCAGTTATTTAAGATATCCAACCATAACAAGAACATGTATATTTCATTAAATATCAACCTTTAGCAATTCCACATCCTGCTCACTATCCAATTGTATAATCCTTTTGCAACGTTTTGCCTGTTGAACATACCAAATAGCCAAAACAATCACAAGCAAACTAAGAATAATGAGAGAAAAGTTGCTGTCTCTTTATCTTACCTTATAGACTTTCATTTCCGCTTCGTGTTAAGAGTCGTTCTTCTCCAAAGCAAGCCCCAATCTCCGTTTCATGTGTTCAAAAGCAAGTCGGGTATCACCCTGAAACAAATAATTCCATCCTATACAATTAGCAACAGAAGCTAATCCTTCCTTACAGTCACATCTCATAAAATAATCCTCAGCTTGTTGATATGCTTCAGTCGATTTTTCCGTCAGCACCTGATTAGAATAAAGATTACACAAATCCTCATAAAGCATTCCTTTTATCTACAATTCTTTTTTATCCGCCTCCCCAAATTCTTTCAATATTGCAAAGTAGTTTTCCATAGCCTCCGCATACATATTCATCCGAAACAGCAAACGCCCTTTATACATCAAAGCTTTCTCACAATTTATACCGCTACCATAGTAATGAAAGCTTCATTTAGCAAAGAGTTACATGCAAAGAGAGGAAGATATTTCTTATCCGTTGCCTCAGCCAAAAGCAACCCGTAATACATTTGTTCGGACTTGGAAAGGGCATCGGGAGAAATGGATTACAGAATCTGATAACTACTGTCGGGAGAAAAAGAGATTAAAATCTCGGCACGAAGCAACTGTTTGTCTTCTACTTTGTTCTTATTGCAGGAAACAAGCAGCAGAAAGAGACAAAGGACAGATAATAAGTTTTTCAATCGGGTTAGCATAAAATGATTCTATTATTAGATAACAAAGAAAACAAAAAGGAAGAGATGGGGCAACAGATATATCAGAATAATTCAGACTTATCCTCCACATCATTCACAGCTTTACTTTATACCTTCTCTACAACCCACCTTAGCCTAAACAATGATAAGAAAGAGAAAAAATAAAGGAGTAGCTGTTTTTTTCGTAACTTTGCACAGTTTTAAAGACATTGAATGAATGGAGTTTAAATACGACGTTATCGTGATTGGAGCCGGACACGCCGGTTGTGAAGCGGCTGCGGCTGCGGCAAATCTGGGCTCAAAAACCTGCCTTATCACCATGGACATGAATAAGATAGGGCAAATGAGTTGTAACCCTGCCATAGGCGGTATTGCCAAAGGACAAATAGTACGCGAAGTAGATGCTTTAGGCGGATACATGGGATTAGTAACCGATCAAACCGCTATTCAATTCCGTATATTGAACCGTTCCAAAGGGCCCGCCATGTGGAGTCCACGCGCACAATGCGACCGCAATAAATTCATCTGGGCATGGCGCGAAATATTAGAAAACATTCCTAACCTACACATCTGGCAAGATACTGTACGCGAAATTCTCGTTGAAAACGGAGAAATTACCGGGCTGACTACTTTCCTTGATGTGACTTTCCATGCCAAGTGTATCATATTAACAGCCGGAACTTTCCTAAACGGGTTAATGCACATAGGACGTACCCAGCTTGCAGGTGGACGTATGGCAGAGCCTGCATCCTACGAATTAACTGAATCCATCGCAAGACATGGTGTCGAATACGGACGCATGAAAACCGGTACCCCTGTACGCATAGACGGACGAAGTGTACACTATGAATATATGGAAACCCAGGATGGGGAATGTGACTTCCACAAATTTTCGTTTATGGATACCAGTGTGCGTCACCTGAAACAACTCCCATGCTGGACTTGCTTTACGAACGAAGAAGTGCATCGTGTGTTACGTGAGGGACTGCCGGATTCTCCCCTTTTCAACGGACAGATTCAAAGTATAGGCCCCCGCTATTGTCCCAGCATTGAAACCAAGATTGTGACCTTTCCTGACAAGGAGCAGCATCAGCTTTTCTTGGAACCGGAAGGAGAGACAACACAGGAACTTTACTTGAATGGTTTCTCTTCATCACTTCCGATGAGCATACAAATAGAAGCTTTAAAGGAAGTCCCTGCATTTAAAGATCTGGTGATTTACCGTCCGGGGTATGCCATTGAGTATGATTACTTCGATCCTACCCAACTTAAACACACGTTGGAATCGAAAAAAATCAAGAACTTATTCTTTGCTGGACAAGTAAATGGAACCACTGGATACGAAGAAGCTGCCGGACAAGGAATCATTGCTGGTATCAATGCACATATTAATTGCCATGGCGGAGAACCTTTTACGCTGGCACGCGATGAAGCATATATCGGCGTATTGATCGATGACTTGGTAACAAAAGGTGTGGATGAACCTTATCGCATGTTTACTTCACGTGCGGAATATAGAATCTTGCTGCGCATGGACGACGCGGACATGCGACTCACTGAAAAAGCATGGAAACTCGGATTGGTGAAAGAAGACCGCTATGAATTACTGAAGCGAAAACGTGAAGCTATCAGTAACATTGTAGGATTTACTCAAAACTATTCGATGAAACCGGCATTAATAAATCCGGTACTCGAACAGTTAGGAACTACTCCCCTGCGCCAAGGATGTAAATTAATAGATTTGATAAACCGTCCGCAAGTTACACTTGAAAATATGGCGGAACACGTCGGTGCTTTCCGTCGAGAACTGGATAAGGTTACCGAAAGAAAAGAGGAAATCATCGAGGCTGCCGAGATCCTTATTAAATATGAAGGCTATATCGGACGGGAACGAATTATAGCAGATAAGCTTGCCCGTCTGGAAAGTATAAGAATCAAAGGGAAGTTTGACTATAATTCCATTCAATCCCTTTCCACCGAAGCAAGACAGAAGCTGGTAAAGATTGACCCGGAAACCATTGCTCAAGCAAGCCGAATTCCGGGAGTGTCTCCAAGCGACATTAACGTTCTGCTGGTACTTTCGGGCAGATAACTCGGAACGTTCCACGTGAAACAAAAGAATTCAATAAACGCATTAAAAATACTGATTATGAGCAAAGAAACTCTTGCTAAAAGCATTCGGGAAATTCCCGATTTCCCAATACCAGGGATTTTATTTTACGATGTGACTACATTGTTCAAAGATCCTGCAAGACTACAGGAACTTTCGGACACATTGTACGAGATGTACAAAGACAAAGGCATTACGAAAGTTGTAGGCATTGAATCAAGAGGTTTTATTATGGGTCCTATCCTTGCCACTCGTTTGGGCGCAGGTTTCATTCCTATCCGCAAGCCGGGGAAACTTCCGGCAGAAACCATTGAAGAAAGCTACGATAAGGAATACGGGAAAGACACAATTCAGATACATAAGGATGCTTTGAACAAAAACGACGTAGTTCTGCTTCACGACGATTTACTGGCTACAGGTGGAACAATGGAGGCCGCTTGCAAGTTAGTACAAAAGATGAATCCGAAGAAAATTCATGTTAACTTCATTATCGAGTTGGAAGAATTGCACGGAAAAGATTTATTCAGTAAAGATGTAGATGTACAATCAGTACTTTCTCTATAAACAGATAGAATAGCCTCAAGCAATATATGGAGAATAATCCGGAAGTTAAAACCAGCGAATATTTGAAAGGGATAGTATTAAACCTTCCCGAAAGCCCCGGTATTTATCAATACCTGAACACCGAAGGAGTTATTATATACGTAGGTAAAGCTAAAAACTTAAAGCGAAGGGTTTCCTCCTATTTCAATAAAGAGCACGAGCCGGGAAAAACAAGAGTGCTCGTCAGCAAGATAGCAGATATACGTTATATCGTTGTAAATACAGAGGAGGATGCATTGTTGTTAGAAAACAATCTAATCAAAAAATACAGACCACGATACAACGTTTTATTGAAGGATGACAAGACATATCCATCTATTTGCGTTCAAAACGAATATTTTCCCCGTGTATTTAAAACTCGTAAGATTATACGCAACGGCTCCTCCTATTATGGCCCTTATAGCCATATACCTTCTATGAATGCGCTGCTCGACCTGATCAAGCATTTATATCCGTTGCGTACCTGCAATCTAAATCTTTCACCCGAGAATATCAATGCAGGCAAATTCAACGTATGCCTGGAGTATCACATCAAGAATTGCGCTGGCCCTTGCATCGGAAAACAATCATTGGATGATTACTTGAAAAATATCGGTGAAATCAAGGAAATCCTCAAAGGAAATACGCAAGAGATACAACGCCATTTATTCCAGCAAATGCAGGAATTGGCAACCGATATGAGGTTTGAAGAAGCACAGAAAGTGAAAGAAAAGTATATGTTGATTGAGAACTATCGCGCAAAATCAGAAGTTGTAAGCAATGTACTGCACAATATCGATGTATTCACCATAGAAGAAGACAGCGACGGAAAGTCAGCATTCATCAACTACCTGCATATTACGAACGGAGCTATCAACCAAGCATTTACATTTGAGTATAAGAAACGCCTTTACGAAACAAAAGAAGAGCTTCTCGAACTAGGTATCATTGAAATGAGAGAGCGATACAAGAGCCTTTCACGCGAAATCATCGTGCCTTTTGAGGTTGATATGGAACTAAAGGATGTGGTTTTCACAATCCCCCAGCGAGGAGACAAGAAGAAACTGTTGGATCTTTCTATTCTGAATGTAAAACAGTACAAGGCAGATCGCATGAAGCAGGCCGAAAAGTTGAATCCCGAACAACGAAACGTCCGCCTGATGAAAGAAATACAAGATGAGCTGCACCTCGACCGCCTGCCCATGCAAATAGAATGTTTTGATAATTCAAATATCCAAGGTTCCGATCCCGTTGCTGCCTGCGTAGTTTTCAAGAAGGCCAAACCCTCCAAACAAGACTACCGGAAGTATAATATAAAGACTGTAGTTGGTGCGGATGATTATGCTTCCATGAAAGAAGTCGTAAAACGTCGTTATCAGCGCGCTATCGAAGAGAATAATCCTCTACCCGACCTCCTTATCACCGATGGTGGAAAAGGACAAATGAACGCCGTAAAAGAAGCCCTGAACGAACTAAATCTGAATATACCTATTGCCGGACTTGCTAAAGACGGTAAACACCGCACATCAGAATTACTTTACGGTTTTCCTCCACAAACCATCGGACTGAAGCAAAACACTCCCCTTTTCCGCCTTTTGACACAGATACAGGACGAGGTACACCGCTTTGCCATTACTTTCCATCGGGATAAACGCAGTAAACGGCAAATAGCGTCTGAGTTGGATGAGATAAAAGGTATCGGAGAGAAAACAAAAGCTGCCTTGCTAAAAGAGTTTAAGAGCGTAAAACGCATTAAAGAGGCATCTTTGGAAACACTTGCAAAGGTGACAGGAGAGGCAAAAGCAAAAGTTATTAAAGAATACTTCAGACAGGCTACAAGCTAAATCTCTTGTCGATTAAAAATGAATCATACGCTCAAATTACAGGCAATCACGAATTTATTCGTAACTTTGCACATCGGAAAAGATTAAAAAGATTAGGATAAAAGAACATGAGAGTAGTCATACAACGTGCCGGACACGCTTCTGTTACGATTGACGGAACGTGTAAATCCGCTATAGGAAAAGGACTTTTAATATTGGTAGGTATTGAGGAGACAGACGGGCAGGAAGACATTGACTGGCTTTGCAAAAAAATTGTCAATCTGCGTGTCTTCGACGACGAGAACGGAGTTATGAATAAATCGATCCTCGACATTAAGGGTGAGATACTGGTAGTCAGCCAGTTTACCCTACATGCTTCTACAAAAAAGGGAAATCGTCCCTCCTATATACGGGCGGCCAAACCTGAAATTTCAATCCCTTTATATGAACAGTTTTGCAGGGAATTGAGTTCTTCTTTAGGTAAAGAGATAGGCACCGGAGAATTTGGTGCCGATATGAAGGTAGAATTATTGAACGATGGTCCTGTGACCATCTGTATGGATACAAAAAACAAGGAATGATGACATTAGAAGAGGCTCAGCATCAAGTAGATTGCTGGATTAAGAAGTATGGAGTACGCTACTTCAGCGAACTCACCAACATGGCTGTTCTTACCGAAGAAGTCGGAGAACTGGCCCGAGTGATGTCCCGTAAATACGGTGACCAATCCTTTAAAGAAGGAGAAAAAGATAATATTGACGACGAGATAGCAGATGTCCTGTGGGTACTCCTCTGCATTGCCAACCAAACAGGTGTAAACGTCACAGAAGCGTTTGCCCGGAATCTGGAGAAGAAAACCCAACGGGATAGTGCCCGACATATCAATAACCCTAAATTGCAAGACCATGGAGAAGAATGAACCTACGCAGAACAAGTATGATGCCGCTTTGGCAAAGTATAACACACAACTGGATGACGCAGAAATAGCTGCAAAAGTAGCGAAGCTCATCGCAGAAAAAGTACCCGGAAACCATACGGAAGAAGTTAAGAAGTTCTTGTTTCACTGCATTGATCTCACCACGCTAAACACCACGGATAGCGATGAAAGCGTAATGAAATTTACGCAAAAGGTGAATCAATTCGACAATGAATTCCCCGATTTAAAGAACGTAGCTGCCATTTGCGTTTATCCAAATTTTGCAGAAATCGTAAAGGATACCCTGGAAGTGGAAGACGTAAAAATAGCTTGCGTTTCGGCTGGCTTCCCCTCTTCGCAGACTTTCACGGAAGTAAAGGTGGCAGAAACTGCTATGGCATTGATGGAAGGTGCAGACGAAATAGATATTGTTATCTCTGTAGGTAAATTCCTGAGTGGAGACTATGAGAGCATGTGCGAAGAAATTCAGGAACTGAAAGATGTCTGCAAAGAACATCACATGAAGGTTATTCTGGAAACAGGAGCACTCAAGAGTGCTTCCAACATCATGAAAGCCTCTATCTTATCCATGTATTCAGGAGCAGATTTCATCAAAACCTCTACTGGAAAACAGCAACCTGCCGCAACCCCGGAGGCCGCTTACGTAATGTGCCAGGCCATTAAAGAATATTACAACAAGACTGGCAACAAAGTAGGTTTCAAGCCTGCCGGAGGAATCAACACCGTAAATGACGCAGTTATTTACTATACGATCGTCAAAGAGATACTTGGAGAAGAATGGTTGGATAACCAATGGTTCCGTTTAGGTACCAGCCGTTTAGCTAATCTTTTACTTTCTGAAATTAAAGGCGAGGAAATGAGATTTTTCTAAAATAAAAATAAAACTATAAGAAAAAGCCTGATAGAGATCTTCTATCAGGCTTTTTCTTATATCATTAGGGTTATTCTCCAACTATTTATCACGATCTACCACATAATCCAGATAGGCAGTAAGAGCGGCTTTCACATCAGAATCGGGTAAGGACGCCAATAACGAAAGTGCTTTTTCTTTAAAAGTAAGCATCGTCTGCACAGCATACTCAATGCCGCCCTGCTGCTTGGCAAACTCAATTAAATAGTCGATTTCATCGGTAGTAGCCGAACCACTCTTCACCTTTACGGCAATTTCTTCAGCAGCTTTATCTTTGGTTGAATTCAGAGCATAAAGAACAGGAAGGGTCAATTTTCCCTCTAACATATCATTTCCTGTCGGCTTACCTATCTTCTTGCTATTATAGTAATCAAAAATATCGTCTTTAATCTGAAAACAAAGACCGATGTATTCGCCGAACTGGCGTGCGAATTCAGCCTGTTCATCGGTCACCCCTACCGAAAGAGCCCCGGATTTAGTGCACGCAGCAAAAAGAACAGCTGTTTTCTTACGGATTACATCAAAATAAACTTCTTCGGAAAACTGAAGACTGCTCACATTGGAAAGCTGGAGAAGCTCCCCTTCTGACAAATTCTGTCCCAGACGGGAAACCACCTCAATAATAGCATAATTATGCGTTTTGCCTACTTGCACAAGTGAAGTTGCCAACAAATAATCGCCTACCAGCACTGCTACCTTATTATTATAGATTGCATTTACCGATAACTGACCACGACGTTCAGTGCTTTCATCCACCACATCGTCATGGACCAAACTGGCCGTATGCAATAATTCAAGGGATACCGCTGCATGAAGTGTTTCGGGACAGATCCTGCCATACAGCTTTGCCATAAGTAACAGCAACATCGGACGCATCATCTTCCCATTCTTTTGTCGAATATGAGATATAACTTCATTCAACAAAAAGTTGGAACTGGTAAGTGAGCTGTCGAACAGCTTTTTGAAATCATCCAGTTCTGCCGCAATCGGAGTTTTTATGAGTGATGAGTTGTCCATGCATCGCTATTTTCCCACAAAAATAGTAATAAAACACTTAATACGGTATTTTTTTGTACTTTTACCATGAAAAAAAGGATAAATATATGAATTCTGACGATAAACTGTTTCTTCTCGATGCTTATGCATTGATATATCGCGCTTATTACGCATTTATCAAGAACCCACGGATTAACTCCAAAGGTTTCAACACTTCTGCCATTCTGGGGTTTGTAAATACCCTTGAAGAAGTACTCAAAAAAGAAAATCCATCACATATTGGTGTGGCGTTCGACCCGGCAGGTCCTACCTTCCGACATGAGGCCTACGAACAGTATAAAGCACAGCGGGAAGAAACTCCGGAAGCAATCCGTCTCTCCGTACCTATTATAAAAGATATTATTCGTGCCTATCGCATCCCCATCCTGGAAGTACCGGGCTATGAAGCGGACGACGTCATAGGCACGCTTGCTACTGAGGCAGGCCGCCAAAGCATCACAACTTATATGATGACACCGGATAAAGACTATGGACAACTGGTATCTGAAAATGTATTCATGTACCGCCCCAAACATACAGGTGGTTTCGAGGTCATGGGTATAGAACAGGTAAAAGCTAAGTTTGATATCCAATCGACCCAGCAGGTAATTGACATGTTGGGACTAATGGGTGACGCATCCGATAACATTCCCGGCTGTCCCGGCGTAGGAGAGAAAACCGCACAAAAGTTAATCAACGAATTCGGCAGCATCGAAAATCTTCTGGAACACACCGACCAACTGAAAGGTGCCTTGAAGACTAAAGTCGAAAACAATCGCGAAATGATTACCTTCTCCAAATTTCTTGCAACAATCAAGATTGATGTTCCCATCAAACTTGATATGAAAGCACTCGTTCGTGAAGAACCCAACGAAGAAGAACTTCGGAAAATTTTCGAAGAGATGGAATTTCGTACACTCATTGATCGCGTACTCAAAAAAAGTAATGCCCCCTCTCCTTCTTCCGCTGCTCCCGATCTTTTTTCACCAGGCCCGCTTTTTGCCCCAAATAATGGCCCGGTTCAAGGCAATTTGTTTGAAGAATTTGCGGGCGACCGACCGAATGATGAAAAAGAATCGAATCTCGCGCGTTTAGAAACCAGCGATTTCAACTATCAACTCATTGATACAGAAGAGAAAAGATCCAAAATTATTAAAAAGTTACTTACAACGAAAATTCTCTCAATAGATACCGAAACGACCTCTGCTGAGCCAATGGAGGCAGAATTGGTAGGAATGAGTTTCAGTGACACCGAAAATCAGGCCTACTATGTTCCGGTTCCACCTGAACGGGAAGAGGCGTTAAAAATAGTAAATGAGTTTCGACCTCTTTACGAGAATGTAAATTCAACGAAAGTCGGACAAAACATCAAGTACGATATTTTGGTTCTTCAAAATTACGGAGTGGAGGTGAAAGGTGAACTTTTCGACACCATGCTTGCACATTATGTATTGCAACCCGAACTTCGCCACAATATGGATTATCTGGCAGAAATTTATCTGCACTATCAAACTATCCATATCGACGAACTTATCGGACCGAAGGGAAAGAATCAAAAGAACATGCGCGACCTCCCACCGGAGGAAGTTTACAAATATGCTTGCGAAGATGCGGACATTACCCTGAAACTTAAAAACGTTCTTGAGGAAGAATTAAAGAAACAAGGCGTGGAACACCTCTTCTATGAAATAGAGATGCCACTCGTACGTGTGCTTGCCAATATGGAAAGCAACGGAGTGCGTATTGACACCGAAGCACTGAAACAAACATCCGAGCACTTCACTGCCCGCTTGCAGGAGATCGAAAAAGAAATCTATGAGCTGGCAGGTGAGACATTCAATATCGCTTCACCTAAACAGGTAGGTGAGATCCTTTTTGACAAGCTGAAAATTATAGATAAAGCCAAAAAGACAAAGACAGGGCAATATGTTACTTCGGAAGAAGTGTTGGAGAGCCTACGCAATAAACATGAAGTCATTGGAAAGATACTCGAATATCGTGGACTGAAGAAACTGCTGGGAACCTATGTAGATGCTCTTCCTCTATTGATCAATCCACGTACCGGGCGCATCCATACTTCCTTTAACCAGGCAGTCACGGCTACCGGACGCCTCAGTTCCAGTAATCCGAACCTGCAGAACATCCCTATCCGTGATGAGGATGGAAAGGAAATCCGCAAGGCTTTTATTCCGGATGATGGCTGCGAGTTCTTCTCTGCCGACTATTCGCAAATAGAATTGCGCATTATGGCGCATCTAAGCGAAGATAAGAATATGATCGACGCATTCCTTAGCGGTTATGACATTCATGCCGCCACCGCCGCTAAAATATATAAAATAGATATCAAAGACGTCACCCCCGATATGCGCCGTAAGGCAAAGACCGCCAATTTCGGTATCATCTATGGTATTTCTATCTTTGGTTTGGCGGAACGTATGAACGTGGACCGGAAAGAAGCTAAAGAACTGATTGACGGATACTTTGAAACTTACCCGCAAGTACGCGAATATATGGATAAAAGTATCCAGGTGGCGCGTGAGCAAGGGTATGTGGAAACCATTTTCCATCGCAAACGCTTCTTACCTGATATCAACTCGCGAAATGCAACCGTACGCGGATATGCAGAGCGCAATGCTATCAACGCACCTATTCAAGGAAGCGCTGCCGATATCATCAAAGTTGCCATGGCACGCATCTATGAACGCTTCCAAAGTTACAAATTGAAAGCTAAGATGATTTTACAGGTCCATGACGAACTAAATTTCAGCGTTCCAGAGGCTGAAAAAGAGTTTGTGCAACAAATTGTAATCGAAGAGATGGAACGCGCATATCGCATGCACGTACCCCTGAGAGCCGATTGTGGATGGGGAAAGAACTGGTTAAAGGCCCACTAAATCCAACTATAACTTTATTTAACTTACAATCAGAAAGCAACTGAAGTAATCTATTCAAAATACAGTTTGCTCACCAGAATATCCGGCAACATCACTACCGGATATTTTTTTATCATTAATATTGGCAAAAAGAAAACATAGCAAACCCATTCGCACTAACATTTTGACTATATTTAATCTATTTATCGCTATTATGTCAATTTAATCCGTACCTTTGCAGCGAATTTAATGACATAATGATAGAATATAGTAAGAGATAACTTAAAAACATATAGAACCATGAAAACAAAAGTATTTTTAAAAACAGTTGCATTATCAGCAGTTATTCTATTTGGTGGCATTGCAGCTTCTGCAGCTAACAAAAACAACCTCATTTACAATTCGGAAGAGAAAGATGGAGTAATGGTTGGACAGACCGTTTACAAAATGGACGGTGGTACTTTAGCAAATTATATGAAGCATAGTTATAAATATGATGACCAAAAACGCATGACTGAAAGCGAGACTATGAAATGGAACAGCGGAAAGAATGCTTGGGAAAACGACCTTCGCGTTTGCTACGCTTATCAAGGAAAAACTCTCACTACTACTTATTATAAGTGGAATAACAAACAAAAAGCATATGTCCTTGTTCCCGAAATGACGGTTACAATGGACAATCCAAATCTGTAAAAACAGCAGATACTCTCTTAAAAATCTAACAAACAAATTGAACAAACCGAAACCTTTATAAGTTTTGTACACCAAGTGAAAGCCGGAATACGTGATGTATTTCGGCTTTTTTCATAACTTTGCCTGCCTAAACAAAACCTATTTATGATACCTGCTACCCTCACCCACTACATTGAAACAGAGATTATTCCCCGTCACGAGCACTTTGACAAGGCACACAACCTCGCACACGTACGTACTGTTATAGAAGAAAGCCTCGCACTTGCCAAGGAATATAATGTGAACGAAAGCATGGCATATACCATTGCCGCATACCATGATACAGGACTTTGTCGGGATCGTGCTACACATCATCTCATCTCAGGAGAGATTCTGAAACAAGACAAAATGCTCTGCCAATGGTTCAGTGAGGAAGAAATAGAAACCATGAAAGAGGCGGTGGAAGACCATCGGGCATCTACCGATCACAAACCGCGAAGCATTTATGGCAAAATAGTGGCAGAGGCAGATCGTGTGATTGACCCCGTAATCACCTTACGCCGCACCGTGCAATACGGATTAAAACAGAAACCGGAAGCGGAAAAAGAATGGCACTACCAACGTTTCCGCCAGCATCTGATGGAGAAATATGCACCGGGTGGATATCTGAAACTTTGGTTTCCGGAATCAAAGAATGCAGAAAAGCTGAAAGAACTGCAAAAGATTATCGCAGACGAAGCACAGTTGAGGAGTATCTTCCAACAGTTGTTTGCCGAGGAAAAAGAATAAGCATGAATAACCGCACTTAATATATTCCTTGCCTCATTCTCTTTAAACTATACCCTCTTCTTCTTTAATACTTCCACTTACCAACACCCCCATGTTAGCAATTACGACACCCGGGTGTTAGCACTACTTACATCCCCATGTTGGTATTACCAACACCCGGATGTAGGTAAGTGTATTTTAGCATAACAACAAAGACATCTTTAAAGAACATGCAGATTATGTTCTACTCCCCATCCTTTCAAAAAGTTAAATCTACCCGCATTTACCACTAATCCTCAAAGTAAAACCAATACCCCCAATGGTAAAAAAGTACAATCCATAAGGCAATAAACAGAAGAATACCTATCTTTGCAGACAGAAAACAAAGTAATAACGAAATAGATAATGGCTTTACAATGTGGTATTGTCGGTTTGCCGAATGTAGGCAAGTCGACGCTTTTCAACTGTTTGTCCAACGCAAAAGCGCAGGCGGCAAACTTCCCTTTTTGCACAATAGAACCGAATGTAGGTGTAATCACCGTGCCCGATGAGCGCCTAACGAAGCTCGCCGAACTGGTACATCCGGGCCGCATCGTGCCCACTACGGTGGAAATCGTGGACATTGCCGGACTCGTAAAGGGTGCCAGCAAAGGCGAAGGACTGGGTAACAAATTCCTCGCGAACATTCGTGAAACGGATGCTATCATCCATGTACTGCGTTGCTTCGACGACGAGAACGTGACACACGTGGACGGAAGCATCAACCCGGTGCGCGACAAGGAAATCATCGACTACGAGTTGCAACTGAAAGACCTGGAAACCATTGAAAGCCGCATCCAGAAAGTGCAGAAGCAAGCACAGACTGGTGGCGACAAAGCTGCCAAACTGGCTTACGATGTACTGGTGCAGTATAAAGAAGCACTGGAACAAGGCAAAAGCGCACGCACCGTGCAGTTCGAGACCAAAGACGAACAGAAGATTGCCAAAAAGCTTTTCCTCCTGACCAGCAAACCGGTGATGTACGTCTGCAACGTGGACGAGGCAAGTGCAGTGAACGGCAATAAATACGTGGAAATGGTGCGCGAAGCAGTGAAGGACGAAAATGCCGAAATCCTGATTGTAGCCGCCAAAACCGAAGCGGACATCGCCGAGCTGGAAACGTATGAAGACCGCCAGATGTTCCTCGAAGAAGTAGGATTAAAGGAATCCGGTGTGAGCCGCCTGATTAAATCGGCCTACCAATTGCTGAATCTGGAAACCTTCATCACCGCCGGAGAAATGGAAGTGAGAGCATGGACCTATCAGAAAGGTTGGAAAGCTCCGCAATGCGCCGGAGTTATTCACACCGACTTCGAAAAAGGATTCATCCGTGCCGAAGTTATCAAGTACGAAGACTTCATCCAGTATGGCAGCGAGGCCGCCGTACGCGAAGCCGGAAAGCTGGGCGTGGAAGGCAAAGAATACGTGGTGCAGGATGGAGACATCATGCACTTCCGATTCAACGTATAAGGGGCTTTTGGGCAAAGAAGAAGATGCAAGAAGTAAGTGAAATAATACTTTATCAGCCCGAAGAGACTTTTAAGTTAGAGGTGCGATTGGAGGATGAGACCGTATGGCTGACACAACAGCAAATGGCGGAGTTACTCCAGACTACCAAACAAAACATAAGTCTGCATACGAGTAATATCTTCAAAGAAAAAGAATTGGAGAAAGATTCAGTTGTCAAGGATTCCTTGACAACTGCCCAAGATGGTAAGAAATACCGCACAAAGTATTACAGCCTCGACGTTATCATCTCTGTTGGTTACCGTGTGAAGTCGATGCGAGGAACTCAGTTCAGGCAGTGGGCAAACAAAGTATTGAAAGAATACCTGCTCAAGGGATATTCCGTCAACAGCCGTATGGAACGACTGGAAGAACGCGTTACTAAAACAGAAGAGAAGATTGACTTCTTTATTCGCACCGCCCTGCCGCCGGTAGAAGGCATCTTCTTTGAAGGACAGATATTTGACGCTTATGCCTTTGCCACCAATCTGATAAAATCAGCCAGGAAGAGAATCATCTTGATTGATAATTATGTGGATGAAAGCACACTCTTAATGCTCAGCAAACGGGAAAAGGATGTAGAAGCCGACATTTATACGGGAAGGCTAAACAAGCAATTACAGCTTGACCTGCAACGTCATAATGCCGAATACCCTCCCATCTCCATTAAGGAATACCATCAATCACATGACCGTTTCCTTATTATTGATTCGGATGTATTTCATATTGGAGCTTCGCTAAAAGATTTAGGGAAGAAGTGGTTTGCTTTCTCACGTCTGCACTTCAATCCTGAAGAGCTTTTGGAAAAGATAAATAACATATGGAGAACAATAATATGAAATACCTTATAGCCGGCACAGGCGGCGTGGGAGGCAGTATCGCTGCCTTTCTTTCCCTTGCCAGAAAAGATGTCACCTGCATTGCCCGCGGTGAGCACCTGGCTGCCCTGCGCGAACACGGATTGCGTCTGCACTCCGACCTGAAAGGCGAACATACACTACCCATCAAAGCCTATACCGCCGAAGAATATACAGGCAAAGCCGACGTCATCTTTGTATGCGTCAAAGGCTATTCCATAGACTCGATAACGGAGTTGATAAAACGCTCCGCCCACAAGGACACGGTTGTAATCCCTATTCTCAATGTCTACGGCACCGGTCCCCGCATCCAACGCTTGGTGCCCGGAGTAACGGTTCTGGATGGCTGCATCTACATTGTCGGCTTCGTGTCCGGCAAAGGGGAAATCACGCAAATGGGGAAGATATTCCGTCTGGTTTACGGTGCACACCAAGGCACGGTTGTTCCCCGTGGAACGTTGGAAACTATCCAACAGGATTTGCAGGAAAGCGGCATCAAAGCCGAGATATCTCCCGACATCAACCGGGATACTTTCGTGAAGTGGTCTTTCATCTCCGCTATGGCTGTCACCGGAGCCTACTACGATGTGCCTATGGGCGAAGTACAGAAGCCCGGAGAAGTGCGCGATACGTTTATCGGACTGTCCCGTGAGAGTGCCGCACTGGGCGCTAAACTCGGTATTGACTTCAAGGAAGACATTGTAGAATATAATCTTAAAGTTATAGACAAGCTGGACCCGGAAAGCACCGCTTCCATGCAGAAGGATATGGCTAAGGGACACGAAAGTGAAGTGCAAGGATTGCTCTTTGATATGATTGCTGCCGCAGAAGAACAGGGGATTGATATTCCGACGTACAGGATGGTGGCGGAAAAGTTCAAATCTTGAAGTCGCAAATTGCGACTTCAAATAAGGCAGTAACCCATGAAATACTATTTATACATCTCAGTATAAAGAAAAGACAAATGGAATTAACAGTAATCATACAAAGTAAGATATACGAGATAAGAGGACAACAAGTAATGTTTGACTTCGACTTGGCGGCACTTTATCAAGTAGAAACACGCATACTTAATCAGTCCGTTAAGCGTAATATAAAGAGATTTCCAGAAGACTTTATGTTTCAACTAACCGTAGAAGAATGGCAAAACTTGAAATCACAATTTGTGATATCAAGTTGGGGAGGGGTTCGTAAACTGCCTTATGCCTTCACAGAGCAGGGAGTAGCTATGCTCTCTTCTGTGTTGAACAGCGACATCGCCATCGAAGTAAATATCGCCATCATGCGTACCTTCATCGCTGTTCGCCGCCTCATATCCACTCCCCCCACCGATAGAATAGGCAAATTGGAAGAAGAACTGAAAGAACTTAAATCCTACATCGAAGAAGTCTTCACCGATTACAACGACATCAACGAAGACACTCGTATGCAACTGGAGCTAATCAACCGAACCCTTGCCGAACTGCAAGCCCAGAAAAGACTGGCCGACAACCCCAGAAACCCTATCGGCTTCATAAAACCAAAACAATAAATCATATAATCAGATACATTTATGCCATCACTGCTCACTATCAACTGGAACCCCGATCCCGAACTGTTCAACCTCTTCGGAATCTTCCCCATTCGCTACTACGGCCTACTGTGGGGTATCGGCATCGTACTTTCCTGCATCATAGTCCAGCGCCAATACCGGGATAGGAAAATCAGTGAAGACAAGTTCACCCCGCTCTTTTTCTATTGCGTAATCGGCATCACCCTCGGAGCAAGGTTAGGGCACTGTATCTTCTACGATTGGAGCTATTATCAGAATCATCTCATAGAAATGATACTTCCCATCAAGCAGTTTCCGAACGAAGGCTGGAAATGGATAGGCTATCGAGGACTTGCCAGTCATGGCGGCACCCTCGGACTCATCATCGCCCTGTGGCTGTATTGCCGCAGAACCAAGATGCACTACATGGACGTACTGGACATGATAGCCGTAGCCACCCCCATCTGCGCCTGCTTCATCCGCCTTGCCAACCTGATGAACTCCGAAATCATCGGCAAACCAACCGATGTGCCCTGGGCATTTGTTTTCGAACAGGTAGATATGCTACCCCGCCATCCGGCACAGCTTTACGAAGCCATCGCCTACTTCATCTTCTTCCTGGGAATGATTTACTTATATAAGAAGTCAGACCACGGCACAAAGCTGCACCGCGGCTTCTTCTTCGGGCTTTGCCTGACAGAGATATTCGTCTTCCGTTTCTTTGTGGAGTTCCTGAAAGAAAACCAAGTGGATTTTGAGAATACAATGACTCTCAACATGGGGCAATGGCTCAGCGTTCCGTTCGTTATCATCGGAATATACTTCATGCTCTTTTACGGGAGGAAACAAGCGACAAAAAGTAAATAAACTCATTTGTAAACCAAATATATTGAAAATATGCTCTCATTACTAACCATCAACTGGAACCCCAACCCCGAACTGTTCAACCTGTTCGGTCATGTACCCGTCCGTTATTACGGCCTGTTGTGGGTCATTGGCATCGCATGCTCCTATTTTGTAGTTCGTTACCAGTATAAAGACAAAAAAATTGGTGACGACAAGTTCGAACCGCTGTTCTTCTATTGCTTCTTCGGTATTCTCATCGGAGCACGATTAGGGCACTGCCTATTCTATCAGCCGGAATATTACCTACATCATTTCTGGGAAATGATATTACCCATACAGTTTCTGCCCGATGGTGGTTGGAAATGGACCGGTTATGCAGGTCTTGCCAGTCATGGCGGAACACTCGGATTGATTATTGCCTTGTGGATGTACTGCCGCAAAACTAAGATGCACTACATGGATGTGCTGGACATGATAGCCGTGTCCACCCCTATCTGCGCCTGCTTCATCCGCCTCGCCAACCTAATGAACTCCGAAATCATAGGTAAAGCAACCGATGTACCCTGGGCTTTCGTATTCGAACGGGTAGATATGCTCCCCCGTCATCCGGCACAGCTTTACGAGGCCATCGCTTATTTCATATTCTTCCTGATCATGATTTTCTTGTATAAGAATTATGGCAAGAAATTACACCGTGGTTTCTTCTTCGGCCTCTGTCTCACAGAGATATTCGTGTTCCGCTTCTTCGTGGAATTCCTGAAAGAGAACCAAGTAGATTTCGAGAATAGCATGTCACTGAATATGGGACAATGGCTCAGCGTTCCGTTCGTGATTATAGGCGTGTACTTCATGTTCTTCTACGGAAAGAAGAAAGCATAGAAATAGAATGAATGAGGATGTATCAAAATAAGATTTGTACATCCTCATTCATTCTATTTATGCTGCCATTTACTCTTTGAAGCATGTTCCCGCTTCAGAATATCACTCAGAGGCACCTCAAATATCTTAGCCTCAACCCATGCCACAAAGTCGAACTTACGCAGAATCTGAGTTTCATATTTATCTGCATACAAGGCATGGACTTCTTCCGCCATACTTTCCCATATCTCCGCACGCCTTTTCCGATTCGTATCAGCGAAAGAATAATTCAGGAACTTAAGCAAAAAGGATTCCACCTTCAGATTATATCCCTTGTTTTTGGACATTTCCCGCTTGATAGAGCGAATTTCAGACTGAATATAGTCTACATCCCCCAATTCATAATGAATCATCACATTCACGATCCTAATGGTACGAAACAACGGAAGAGAATATAGATGACCTCTACCGATAGTCGCACTCAGCCGTTTCCGGGCTTTCCTGTACTCCCCATTTCCTAAATGGATCAGAGCAATATACAATGACATTTCCGCCTGTTGTTGCTCCTTCAGCAATAGCATCTTATCAATCAACGAGGCTTGATGTTCAGCAATCCATATTCCTGCTTTATCGAAATCACCTGCATCAATAAACGAAAACAACCGGTAGATAAAAATCACATACGTAACATTCAGCTGGAAACTGGATGATGGCGAAGACAGCTTAGTCAGCTTTTCAATGAAATAATTCATGCCCTCATAATTGTGCATGATACGCAGACTTTCCAGCATACCTTCCACCGTCATCAGGTAATAGACCGGAGGATTATTCCATAAATGACTGTTCTCTTCAAAGAGCTTGTTCAATTCTACAAACGAGTTAAATGCTGCTTTGTAATCCCCTACTGTGATAAAGTAATTCGCCTGAAATAACTGATGATTCTTTTTTATTTCAAAGTTCTCAACGCCTGCACTTGCTACAATACTGATTTCACTGGTTACCAAGTCATCTAATTTCTGAGTTTCCTCAAGTGACCTCGAAGCCCCTCTGTTTATCATTCTATACTTCAGCAGCTCATACAGTGAAGACTGCTCATTCAGTTGGCGGATACTTTTTAATGTATTATTCATCTTATATTGCTTATTCAGCAGCTTTTGTTCATCCATATCTTCAAAATCCAATGTCAGAAGATAGTTCAGTTCCAGCCTTTGCGCTACCAACAACGCAAAGTGATTCTCATAATACACCGCTTTCTCTTTTACCTTTTTCAATACCTGAAAGCATTCCTGATACATGGATTTCTCATACAAAACCCTTGCGTGCAGCAATTCATTGAACAAGAGATAATAACTGTCCTGCTCTGTCCGCAACCGGGTCAATATGTCTATCAACAAATCAAATAAATAAATAACTACCGTATTAAATGAAGAAGTAGGTTTAGCTGCCAGAAAAGACATCTTCAATTCTTCGGGATCACTTACTTTTTTATCATCAATCAACCTGAAAAGAAAGATATAATCCTTCTCCGGTTTATTAGAGATATACAGGGAGAATTCTTTCTTCTCCTGTTTAGTGAGATTATTAATCAGATGAATGAGGGATTCGGACTTTAGCATAGTATTAGCAGATTTTTTTAGATACACATCTTTTACGATAGCAAGGTAGAGAAAAAAATGAAAGCAAGCAATATTTTCACGGAATAATATAGGCTTTACCAATATTACTAATATCATATTCATTACGATCAACCATTTATTATATATTTATATATCAATTATTTAAATGTATCAATTTATAATTATATTCATTTTACCAGTATTAAAAATCATAGTTTTTTGTTTGCTTATGTACTAAGTATCGCATACTTTTGGAATAGAAAAAGAAAGCACAGTATCCAATATTCAATTATTCAATCTTAAAACTAATAAAGTAACCATGAGCAAAAATATCATTGTAATAGGCAGTTGTAATACAGATATGGTCATCAAAGCCGATCGTCTTCCTGTACCAGGAGAAACAATCATAGGCGGTAGTTTCATGATGAATCCCGGAGGCAAAGGAGCCAACCAGGCCGTAGCCGCTGCCAGATTGAAAGGAAATGTGCATTTCATAGCCAAAACCGGAAATGACTTGTTCGGCAAACGTTCCATAGAACAGTACGAAGACGAAGGTATTCATGTTGAAAATATCTATTCAGACCCCACACTCCCCTCGGGCGTAGCATTAATTATGGTGGATATGAACGGAGAAAACAGCATTGCCATCGCTTCCGGAGCCAATGGTTCATTGAGTCCCGAAGACATCCGGAAGGCACAGCCTACCATAGAAAAAGGCGATATCCTGCTGATGCAATTGGAAATCCCTATTGAAACAGTGGAATATGCCGCCCAGATAGCCAGCGAACAAGGCATCAAGGTGATACTAAACCCAGCACCTGCCCGTGCGCTCTCCAACAAACTACTACAGAACCTGTACATGATCATCCCCAATGAAACGGAAGCTGAAATCCTCTCCGGCGTCAAAGTAACCGATTGGGAAAGCGCACGCAAAGCTGCAGACATCATCAGTGCCAAAGGAGTGGACATCGTAGTTATCACCCTTGGCTCCAAAGGAGCATTGATTAAAGAAAAAGATACATTCCATGAAGTACCCGTACCCAAAGTCAAAGCCGTAGACACAACAGCAGCGGGAGATACTTTCTGTGGTGCATTGTGCGTTGCTTTATCCGAAGATGTAAATGTGTTGGATGCAGTTAAATTCGCCAATAAATGTGCGTCCATCACTGTGACCCGAATGGGAGCTCAGCCCTCCCTACCCTATCGTAAAGAAATTGATGTTTTATAAATAGTAATTTAAAATCTAATACCATGTTTATAGTCGACAGTTATTCATTAGCAGTTATTTTCTGCGTTGTCACGATGCTCTGCTGGGGTTCGTGGGGTAATACACAGAAACTTGCCGGGAAAACCTGGCGTTACGAATTGTTCTACTGGGATTACGTAATCGGTATCCTTGCCTTCTCTCTCCTCTTAGGTTTCACTCTGGGCAGCACGGGAGATGCCGGACGCGGTTTTGTTGAAGATTTGAAGCAGATCAGTATGGAGAACTATGCAAGTGCTTTTGCAGGAGGCGTCATATTCAATCTGTCCAACATCCTTTTATCAGCTTCCGTCTCTATGGCAGGGCTTACGGTAGCATTCCCGTTAGGAGTCGGCATAGCCTTGGTATTAGGTGTTTTCGTCAATTATTTCGGTGAACCTAAAGGCGATGCAGTAATCCTGTTCAGTGGTGTGGCACTCGTCGTATTGGCTATAATATTTAATGCCATAGCTGCCGGAAAGATGAACCAGAAAGGAAGCAGCACCAATAAGAAAGGGATTATCATTGCCATTATAGCCGGTGTACTGATGTCTTTCTTCTATCGGTTTGTTGCTGCCGCCATGGACTTGAACAATTTTGAGTCACCTACCCCCACAATGGCTACTCCGTATTCAGCATTCTTTATATTCGCAATAGGTATCTTCATAAGTAATTTCATTATCAATACCATCGTGATGAAAAAACCGTTTGTAGGTACTCCGGTGAGCTATAAGGAGTATTTCCAAGGCAAGTTCAGCACACACATGGTCGGAGTGCTGGGAGGAGCTATTTGGGGACTGGGTACGGCTCTCAGCTACATTGCAGCAGGAAAAGCCGGTGCAGCTATCTCTTACGCATTAGGACAAGGAGCACCCATGATTGCAGCCCTGTGGGGCATATTTATCTGGAAAGAATTCAAAGGTTCTTCCCGCGCGGTAAATATTCTTCTGGCTTGCATGTTCGTTCTGTTTATATCCGGTTTAGGAGCAATTATCATCTCCGGAGCCAATTAACCGGCTCCTCACTCTTACTAAATAAACGCTTTCTTTTTCTACTTCTCACGGAGTGAAAAAGGAGAAGGGAATTGCCTGAACTAAAATATATTTTTCGTTCAACCTCTAAAATTTTAATACATGAGACCGATTCAAATAATAGTATTCTGTCTTTGCATGTGCTCGCTCAATTTGTACGCACAAATCAGCGTCACAGGCACTGTAAACGATAATACCGGGGAAAGTCTTCCCGGAGTATCCATTCTGGCGAAGGACGGTGACCGTACCTTTGGAACCACCACTGACATCAACGGTAGATATGAAATAAAAGTGAATCAGGGTGCTACCCTTGAATTCAGTTTTATCGGATTTGCTAAGCAAAAGGTGAAAGTAGGCACTAACAATGTCATTAACATCACATTAGAGCCTGAAAATGAAATGTTGGATGAAGTAGTTGTAATTGGTTACGGCTCCGTCAAGAAGAAAGACCTGCTCGGTTCCATTTCTACGGTAAAGGAAGACGCTTTGGCCGAACGTGTTTCGGGCAATGTGGTGGAAGCCATGCGCGGACTTACTTCGGGCGTAAAGATTACAAGTAGTGGACAGCCGGGTTCCAGTGCCACCATCAACATTCGCGGTCTGGGTAGTTTGACCAACAACAACCCGTTATTCATCATCGACGGTGCCTATGGTGGCAGTGATTTGGGTGTCAATGTAGAAGACATTGAGTCTATTCAAGTATTGAAAGATGCCTCATCAGCAGCCATCTATGGTTCACGTGCAGCAAATGGAGTTGTAATCATCACTACCAAGCAAGGTAAAGAAGGTGACCTGAAAGTGAAGTTTGATTCACAACTGACACTAAGTTGGCTCCCCCGCTACGACCTGATGGATGCAGAGACTTACAAGATTTATAACGACCGTGCTTATGACGAAGCCATCCTGGCAGGAGTTTCAGGCGTTACAAAACGCCAGAACCACTATGATGGAAATACAGACTGGCAAGATGAAATGTTGGGTACAGGTGTATTGCAGAACTACAATGTATCCCTTTCCGGAGGTTCCAAAACTGTGAAGTATTACGCATCTCTGAACCGCATGGTCGATGATGGTGCTCTCTACCGTACCGGTTACGACAAATACGGCTTCCGTATCAACACCAGCGGACAGAAAGGTATTTTCTCATACGGTGAGAATTTCTACTACACCAAATCCGACAGGAAGATACTGAACGGTAATCCCTGGAGCGACTTCATCGGTATGCCACCCACTATTCCGGTATATGACGAGTCACATGTCGGCGGATACGGATACGGCGATGTAGACCGTGCCAACTCTTACGGCCTGAATTCAGTAGCCATGCAGGACTTGTATATACGAAACAATGAAGAGGAATACCTGACCGGAAACATCTACGGGCAGATTTCACTCTTTGGAATGTTCGATGCAAAACTGAATGTTGCCTATAAAAGTTATATGGGCGTTACGAACTCCCTGCGCAAGAAAGGTAATTGGGTTATGGGACAAGGTGACGATGCCGCGCATCTGGGTTACGATAGTGCCAAGAATCATGATATACTGATTGAGCAAACCTACAATTTTAAGCATAAATTCGGTAAACATGATGTGAATGCACTGTTTGGTATCACTTACAATAAGTTCCACGAAGAAAAACGTTGGATTACAAAACTCGATCCATTGATGATAGGCGACAAATACATCACATCTCTGGATGCTGCCACCGGAAATACCACCGCAGGCGGTAGCTATGGCGAATCAGCATTGATATCTTATCTTGGACGCATCAACTACTCCTATGCCGACAAATACCTGGCACAAGTAACAGCCCGTCGTGACGGTACTTCCCGCCTACCTAAGAATGACCGTTGGGGAAACTTCCTTTCCGTTTCATTGGGCTGGCGTATTAGTGGCGAGAAGTTCTTCAATGTACCTTGGATTGATGACCTGAAAATACGTGCCAATTACGGTACTCTCGGTAACAGTAGTATCGGTTATTGGGACTACCAGTCCACCATCAACACAGCTCCGCGCGCCGTATTCGGAAGTCCAGAAAACATATTGATTGGTATGACTCAATCTCAGTTAACCAACAATGACCTGGTTTGGGAAAAGAAAACAACCGCTAACGTCGGTTTCGACCTGGTTGCATTCAATAACCGTTTCCGTTTAAGTGCTGAGTATTTCTATTCAAAGAGTAAAGACCTCTTGGTTTACCTCCCCATCCTGATGAGTTCGGGTAATGAAGGTGGTGCACCTGCCGTGAATGCTGGTAGCCTGGAAAATAAAGGATTTGAAATGGAAATCGGCTGGAACGATCAGATTCGCGACTTTGCCTACTCCGCTTCACTGAACATTTCACATATCAAGAATAAAGTACTTGATTTGGGATACGGGCAAACAGTCTACAATACGACTCTTGCCAAAACCGTAATCGGTGAACCGCTCGGTATGTGGTATCTCTACAAAATGAATGGTATCTTCCAGTCAGAAGAAGAAGTACGGAACTATGTAAACTCAGAAGGCAAGATCATACAACCTAATGCTTTGCCAGGTGATATTAAGTATGACGACTACAACGGCGATGGCAATATATCATCCGAAGACCGCCAGATAGTAGGCAGCCCTTGGCCCAAACTTGAATTAGGAATAAGTCTCGGTGCATCCTACAAAGGCTTCGACCTGAACATCAACGGCTACGGTCGCTTCGGGCAGAAAGTATGGAACGGTTCGGCATCAGCAGCCGGTGACTTTGCCAACAACCAGAACAACTTCAACGGCATTATCCCCTGGACACAAGAGCACCCGGTTAACGACCGTCCACGTATTGTATACGGAGACTCCCGCAACAGTCGAAGCGATCAGGACCGCTGGTTGGAAAACGGTTCATTCTTCCGCCTGAGCGATATTACGTTAGGTTATACAGTACCTACCCGTTACATTAAGAAGATTGGATTAGAAAGACTCCATGCATCGGTTA
Source organism: Bacteroides sp. AM16-24 (assembly GCF_003471885.1). Lineage (NCBI taxonomy): Bacteria > Pseudomonadati > Bacteroidota > Bacteroidia > Bacteroidales > Bacteroidaceae > Bacteroides > Bacteroides sp. AM16-24. The sequence goes on along the minus strand of NZ_QRKI01000009.1, from coordinate 160,546 downwards.
CTTTACAAAACCTGGTGACCTTTACCGGATACTCCGGTCTGGATCCTGAATTTGCAGACAGCGGCATCTTCACTATGGGAGCAGATTATTGTTCGTTCCCTAACCCACGCGCTGTTCAGTTTGCATTATCATTCACTTTCTAAATACTGCTGAAATGAAAAAAATAGCTCTTTATATATTATGCGGTGTCACGGCATTATTCACGTCGTGCGACCCCTCTTTGCTCGATCTGCAAAATGAAAATACCCTGAGTACAGGCGTATACTGGAAGACGGAATCTGACGTCGAGGCCGGTGTAGTAGCCGTATACGGAATGTTCTATCGTCAGGGAACCTGGACACGTAATATCTATACACAGATGATAGGTATGGCGGACGAAGGCGTAAGTTATGCCGGATGGACCGAATTGAACGAATACACCAAGTTCATCTTTACCGACTATAACTTCTCAGAAGTCAATACCAAGATATGGCGGGAACACTATACTGCCATTTTCCGTGCTAATCAAGTATTGGACAATATAGGTAACGTACCGTTCGGTAATGCAACGCACAAGGATGACCTCATTGGGCAAACTAAGTTCCTGCGTGCTTTCTATTACTTCTACCTTACTGCCTTGTGGGACAATGTACCTCTCGTGCTAAATACCTCTTCAGCAGCTGATAAGCCCATGCAGGCTAGCGCTGACGAAGTTTTGATACAAATAGAAGAAGACCTGGAAGATGCCATCACCAAGCTCCCTTCCACACGTGACGCCAATAACTACGGCCGCCCAACAAAAGGCGCCGCCTACGGATTACTGGCCAAAGCTTATGCACAGCATCACAAATGGGAAGATGCCAAAAGATGTCTCGAATGGCTCGTTGATGGCGAAGGGAAGAACTACTACACACTGGTACCCAACTGGGCTGATAATTTCAGCAACTATACGGAAGATAACAAAGAGTCACTGTATGAGATTCACTTCTCTCTGACCAACAAGGTGGGCTTCGACCAGACAGACAACTACCTGGACCCGAATGCGCAACTGGGTACACAGATTGAAATGAACCAGGCTCCTACCGGAATCGGCTGGAACAACATCGAAGCAAGACGCTGGCTGGTGGACTACTACAAGCGCGAACAAACAACGGATGGAAAGAACGATTCCCGCTTGTTCTACACTCTGTGGTATGACGGTGCAGCCTCCGACTTCCCCGAATATCCCAACCAGTTGATATACGGCTCTTCATGGAACAGCGACTGGGGCAACCGCGTCTTCATCAAGAAGTATAGTACAGATGCCTCCCCACTGTATTACTGGAATGATAATAACTTCCGTTCCCTGCGTTATGCCGATATGCTGTTATTGTATGCCGAAACACTCAACGAACTGAATACCACACCGCCTTCAAAAGCCATTGAATGCCTCAACCGCGTACGCAACCGCGTTAATCTACCCAACATAGAGGACAGTAAATATTACAACGGCTCCCAGATCAGCACCAACAAAGATGCTTTCCGCGAACACCTGAAGATAGAACGCGCCCTGGAGCTTGCCATGGAGTGTGTGCGTTGGGTCGACTTGAAACGTTGGGGTATCAACGACCAGACCACATTGAACGAACTGAAAGCACGCGACAGCGACTTCAATAACTTTATAATCGGTAAATCCATCCGTATGCCAATCCCGCAAAGCGAAGTGGACAACAATCCGAATTTGAACCAAAATGACCAGTACTAATTGAAGACATTTGAGCTATGATCAATACAAAATATTTAATAGGAGCAGTCATTGTACTGCTGACGTTATGGGGATGCGGAAATGATTCCGATTACGTCATCGAAAGCAATCCCAATGAGTTCGCCATATTTCCGGTAGCCATACCTGTAAGCGCTGATGGCGGAACTTATGAACTGACAGTCAACGGCAATGAATCGTGGACAGCCGAACTGACAAATTCCAATAGCTCAGCCCAGGGCTGGTGCACACTGAGTGAAACGTCAGGAAGCGGCAGAAAAGTAATCACCGTTACTGTAAAGCCGACCACCTCTTTCGTAAAGAACCGTTCGGTCATCGTTGAAGTAAGCTCCGGTACCCGGATATTAAAGTCAAAGGTGTTGCAAGAGACAATGGTACTGGGTGAAGACGAAGTGCTGATAAACGGCCTTATATGGTCTACCAAGAATGTAGGCACTCCGGGAACTTTCGCGGCCTCTCCCGATGATATAGGGCAACTCTATCAGTTCAACCGCAAAGTAGGTTATCCAGCTGGCCCGCAGGACGATCCGGCACCGGCTAACTGGCCTTCAAGCTATACCAACGACGGTACCAACTGGACTACCGAAAACGACCCTTCTCCCGAGGGCTGGCGTGTGCCTACCACGGAAGAAATGGTAGCTCTTTGGGAAAAAGGAGCAACATGGGTTACAGCAGCCCAGACCGGATTCAAAACCGATGGCATCATTATTGGCGTTGACGAGGTTACTGCCAAACGTGCTACAAAAGATAATCTAAAACAACTCGGTTGCCTCTTCCTGCCTCAAAGCGGTTGGAGAAATGAAACCGGAATGATGGACCGCACCTGGCTCTGTGCCGTTCGCAGCGGAAATTCATTAAGTCCTACCCACGGTGGCATGTCACTGGGAGACTCCGGCGGCTACCGCGACACATGGGGTTGGGGTGACGGACAGAAAGCACGTGCAGCCATGATCCGACCTGTCAAGAACATACAAGTCGAGGATTGATTTATGGCATCTATATACCCGACAACTCAATTATTAACGAACTAAATTTAAAGAGATGAACAACTATAAGACCTACATATACCTTACCTTGCTCACACTTTTGAGTTGCAAGGGCAATGACGGCAATGAACCGCAGAAACTCACACCGCAAATCCGGTATGAATTCAGCGGCGGTGCCGGCCATTATAACTATGCTCCGAGCATCATAGAAGACCAGTACGGCATCCGGTACGGCTTTGTATGTGAGAATCGTGATCCGTTCAAGATTGTGGACTATGTTTATCTATACAAAGGAATCCCCACGGAGAAAGGCTATGTATGGCAACCCGGCACACAGATCATCGAACCTTCCGAGACAGGCTGGGATAACTGCCACATCTGCGACCCGGACGTACGTGAGTTTAAAACGACTTATAAAGGAGAAACTTACAACTGGATTATGACCTATCTGGGCGTAGACCGCTGGGACTGTAACCACAACCAGATAGGACTGGCCATTTCCAAGAACATCGAAGGCCCGTATATCAAGTTCGACCAGAATCCGCTGGTAGCTTACGAAGATACTACTAAATGGGGGGTGGGGCAAAGTACAACAATCGTCAAAGACTCTACGACCATACAATTATTCTATCATTCGACTACGGAGAACGGACCTTTCTGTATGCGCGAAATAAAATTGAATGATCTGGATAATATCATATTGGGCGAAGAGAAAGCAATTCCTTTCCTGAGCGCCAACAGCTATCCTGCCATGTCCGACAAGAATATATATATGGTTTCGGAAACCCGTGTGTCCCCCATCAAAAAGATACCGACTTGGGTAGGAGATGTCTGCCGGCTGGCATACAAACCAAGAACAGAAAGTCTCTTTACCGAAGAAGACGGATGGATTGAAATCGGTCATTCAGGACCGGAAGAAACAGGATTCCCAAGAAATCACAATCCGGGTATCCTGACGGATACGAAAGGTTACATGCTTAATGACGATGAACTGGTGATGTACTTCACTCCTGCCATGACAGGCGAAAACTGGCTATGGTCATACGACCTATATTCGGCTACGTTTAATCTCAAAAACTATTTCAAATGAATAAAACAATCCTGCAAATAGTATGCATTGCTCTTATTCTTGCCTTCCCCTGTGGGAAGGCATCAGGGCAATACAAAAAGATTCCCGTAGTGGTAATTACCGACTTGTATCATCCGTATCAGGACCCGGGAGATAACATGGACCTCATTATGGGCTTCGGACTGCCCGATGTAGACCTGAAAGCCGTCTTATTGGACATCACAGACGCATTCAGGAAAGATACTGCCGACCATCCCACCCTGTGGAAAGACCCGCGTGGACCGAGAGAAGCCGGAATTATCCCTGTGGAACAATTAAGTTATATCTTCAACAAAAAGGTACCTTATGGCATTGGTCCGTTATCCATGATGAAATCGGAAGAAGATCGGATGGAGTATCTGCCAGGCTATGAGCAGGAAGCAATCGATATACTGCTAGAAGTTCTGAAAAAGAGTAAAGAACCCGTAGAGGTATTGTCATTCGGTTCGGCAAGGATACTGGCGGTTGCCTACAACCATGCCCCCAAGCTGATGAAACAGAAGATACACAAAATTCATCTGAGTGCCGGGACAGCAAGCAAGAACCATGAATTGGGAAGCGATGCCGGGGCAAATGCTATTCCGGGCGGTGAGTGGAATGTAGCACTGGACGTGTTCGCTTTCAACAGAATATTAAAATCAGATTTACCCGTAGCCATCTATCCATGTGCAGGCAAAAACGGAGGCTTCGTAAAAGACTGTAACAATACCTACTGGAAATTACCCGATATGGATTTTATCCGAAAGATGAATCCCCAATTGCAACGGTATCTTGATTTTGCTTTCACCCAGAAACTGCAATATGACTTCCTCCGTGCCATGAATGCCGACTATCCGGTTGATATAGACCTCAACCGTTACCCCCGTCCATTCCACGTATGGGAAAGTGCCATCTGGCTGAAAGCAACACAAAGGGAGATCATTTGTACTCCCACCGGAGAATACCGCCTCGTCAAAGAAGGGAAAAGCAACAAAGGCGACCGCATTGTAGCAAACGAACTACGCCGCTGTAACCTTGATGAGATAAGAGATGACGGACGATTCCAGTTTTCATACACCGATAAATCCTCCGATAAAGAGATTTACTATCGTCCAGACCTTGACGAGAACGAGAAAGCACTCCAACAGGTGATTCCCGAACTCTATATATCCATTTCACCCAGTCACTAATTTTTTAAATATACCGTCATGAGAAAGAGCAAACTTTATTTGATTGGCTTGTTAGTATTGGCTCTATCAAGCTGCACTTCCAAGAAACAACAAACTGCGGAAATCACCCCGAGTGTACCCAAAATTATTCTGGAAACGGATATAGGTAACGACGTGGACGATGCACTGGCACTGGATATGCTTTACAAGTATCTGGACGCAGGAGATATCGACTTATTAGGCATCACCATCAACAAAGAAGGAACTTATCCGGCCGAATACACCGACATCATGAATACCTGGTACGGCTATCCTCAAATCCCTATCGGAATCATACACAACGGAGCCGACTGTGAGAACGATGCTACAAACTATGCCAAAGCCGTATGCCTCATCCAGAAGGATAACGGTGAACTGGCTTTCAAGCGCTCACTGAAAGGTGACTATAACCAACTGCCGGAAGCGCCTGCCCTCTATCGTAAGCTATTGGCACAGCAACCGGACAGTTCTGTTACCATCATCTCCGTAGGTTTCTCCACAAACCTTGCACGCCTGTTGGATACTCCGGCTGACAATGTATCTCCGTTGACCGGAAAAGAGCTTGTTGCCCAAAAAGTAAAACTGCTGTGTACCATGGCAGGCTGCTTCAACAATCCCAACCTGTTCGAATATAACGTAGTGAAAGACATTCCGGCGGCAAAGAAGATATTCTCCGAATGGCCTACCACACTGGTGACCTCTCCTTTCGAAGTAGGTATCGCCATCAACTATCCCGGCAGCAGCATTGAAAACGATTTCGGATGGGCTCCTATGCACCCAGTGGTAGAAGCATATAAAAGCTACCAGCAGATGCCCTACGACCGTCCTACATGGGACTTGACTTCCGTACTATATTCCGTTGAAGGTCCATCCTATTTCAACGTTTCTCCGGCAGGTAAAATAAACGTAACAGACCAAGGTGCTACTGAATTTACTCCCGATGCCGCAGGAAACCGTTACTACCTGACAGTAGATTCCATTCAGGCTGAGAATATCAAACAACATTTCGTCCAGTTACTGACCAAGCAACCGGCTCACTTCAATAAATAATAAGCATTATGACTAAATATCTATTGGGTCTCATAGGTTTATGGCTCATGTGTTCCTGTTCGGACACCGACTCCGGAGAAACCCCTCCGATAGACCCGCCAACACCTACACCTACCGTAACCATCACAAAACCGGAATTTGTATTCGGCTTCCAAGGCCAGAGCAAGTATTCTTATTGCCCAAGTGCCTTGAAACAAGCTGATGGGACAGTTCATCTATACTTCTGCGGCAATCCGGAAAACCTGATCATGGTCGATAATATCTTCCATATCAAGATCAACCCGGATGGTACACAGACTGCTGCCAAAAGTGTATTGCAGCCTGGTGTACCAGGTTCATGGGACGATCACCATACCTGTGACCCTTCTGTTATCGAAGGTAACTTCACTTGGAAGAATACTACCTACAAGTATGCCATGTTCTTCCTGAGTAATATGTACGGAGTATATTACAATGAAATCGGTGTCGCGTTCAGCAACGACCTTGATGCAGATAGCTGGGTGAAGTATCCGCAGCAGATTGTAAAGAAAACATGGTCGAGCGAAGGTGACCAGGAAATAGGAGGCGGCGGTAAGTCATGGGGAGTAGGCCAGCCTTCTGTCGTATCTCTGGATGGAAAAGGTAAGCTACTGCTGACTTATACCGTAGGTGATATCGGGGGTACGCGCATCGTCTGGACCGAAGCGGATTTCAGTAATATGGATACATATTCCATCAGTACCCCGCAAACAATTGTACAGACAGGTTTAAAGGCCATTGACAACCAGTCAAGGGATTATACTTGTAACTCGGAATTTGCAATTGACAAGGATGCGGATAAAATCGTCATGATACGTCCGGTACAGCCTATGCCCAATGATTATCCCAATTATTTAAATTCTTCATTGGAAATAGACTACATGAACCTTTCTGACTTCACCAATCAAAGAGGTAACTGGACACCGATTTACCGGATCACCCCGGATGATACCGGCTATCCGAGAAACCACAATGCCACTCTGTTGAGGGATAATTTCGGCCACTTGCAAGACTGGGAAGAACCGGAATTCTACTTTACAGTCAGCAAGGCAGCCCCTGATGTACAACCTTCGGGCAGCAGCCATGCGGAGTGGACGTACCATATCTGGAAAAGTAAGGTAGTAAAGAGTAAATAAAAAGTAATTCCGGTAATCAACCGAATTTAGTAGTTTCAGTTGATTACCGGAAAAATAAGCTTATTATCATTGCTAAACATTCAAACAAGAAAGATCTTCCTTGACTATACATAAAAAACAGTAATCATCCGACAGTATATTTAAACCCAGTTGATCAGGTTCAATAGCACACCATGTATCTAACAACAAAGTACGAATAGCTTCAAACTCAGCCAATTCATATCTATGTTTATAGTAAAGTGCCTTTTCCCGCCAGTAATCCGTTTCTTCACATAAACCTCTCCAATTTCTATCAGTCACACAATCTGTCAGTCTTTTGCTTATCTGTGCCAAATCATTATTTGGTACATAAGGCATATCTTCTACAAACTGAATCAGATGATTAAACTCATCTACAGACAAGACAACCCATACATGACATACTCCTCCTTCTTTCTTTTTTCGCTCCGCCCAGCTTTTAGCCTGAGCCGCCACTCCGTCTCTAAAGATAAAGTAGTTATTCTTGTCTATACGATGACCCGACAATAGATTTTCGGAATGGCTTATCTTATTTTCCAATGAAGATGCACTTAAATTATCTACATTATCATACCCCATTCTCAACTCTACCAGCATCAACCGGGAAGTAGTAACACGATTATTCGCATAATTACCTATTCCAATGGCAGCATCCATTGTACAGTCATTACTCCCTTTAAGTACTTTAGCCTCATAGTCATCCAATGAAAGACAAGTGATACGTGGATCGAACCATCCCGTTCTCTGATAATCTTTTGCAGCAACATCATTCAAAGTAGCCTGACAATGACAAGCAAAAGGGTGGCTGACTATAATATCATTCTGACAGACCAGTTGAACCATAATCCTGTATACGTGAAATAGCAATATTGAATGACTTAAAGATTTCACTTATATCGCTGCCTAAGTTCTTATAGACATACTGCATGGAATCTTCTGAAGCTCTCTCTGCCTGATAGAAACAGGTATTCTGTAATACGCCCTCTTTACGGGCTATTGACTGAATAGCAGATACCATATCAGGATTATGGCTTGCAACTATTATTTTGAGCCCTACTTGTTTATGAAGCAACACCAGTAAACGAGCAAATTCTACAATCCATTGAGGATGAAGATGCGCCTCAGGTTCATCAATAAGCAAAAGAGACTCTTCATTCAAGTATCCATTTTCAAGCAAACGTTGCAAGTAAGCGAATGACTTGATTCCGGTGGCTGTAGACGCAAGCGTGATATCCAGTCCGTCAGTACGATGATAATGTAATTCGTCATTCTTAAACCATCCCTTATCCACTGAAATCTTACCATTAATGGAACGCATTATCCGGGCTAAAAGAAGTCTATTCCGCTCCGGTATATTAGTTCCCGTGGAGCTAAGCATCATATTCGCCAACTCTTTCCAATGATTTAACTCTGATCCTTCTACTGCTAATGCCATAGGGGTATCAATATATATTGCTCTATGCAACATATAAGGCATACTGAAACACCGTTCTGCCAAAAGAGGAATCTGGTCTTCATATAACTGAATAGAAGCAGGAGGATCAAAGATTCCTTCTTCAATCAGATATTCATAGATATACCCTTGTAATCTCCCAACCGGATGCATCCTTAAGTCATCTAAAACATTAACGTATGCAGCCGTAACAATATTCTCTAAATCATCACAGTAATCATCCAAAGTAATACCTCCATCCAATGGTATAGCAAGATATGTCAGAATTCGATTTTTATTCCCCTTGTCACCACTATTCATATAACTTACTAACTCTTTCCGGAAAGAGGCTAACACATCCAAACTCGCATGAAAAAGACTTTCAATATCCCCATATACAACTCTGGTCTCCAGCAAGCGGCTATAGGTAACATTGATATTCTCATCTCCTCGATTCACTATATCCCTACGCACTCGATCCGGTTTACGCAAGCAATCTTGTATCTGCTTCAACAAGTCGTTATAAGCAAACTCATCAAACCTGTTAAAACCATTAATCAGATAATAAAGCCAACGGGACAATGTACTTTTTCCACATCCATTTTCTCCGGCAAGCACAGTTATGCCATTAATAGCAATATCTGCTTCTTTAATCGCATTATAATCGGATAATGTATATCTGTAATTACTCATAAGTCTTCATCAAATCATTGAACACAACAAAAATAGAGTATTTATTTGAATTGATAGATAAACTCATTAGATTCTTTTCTTTCAAACTTCATCATTAAACTTTAACCATACAACCATTTTGCCAATCTGTCAATTTGATAATCCTATTCGCACGAGAAGCTTCCCTTTCCACCCTAAGTAGAAGAAAAAGAAAAAATCGCAGGGATTCCATTTCGCATGATTTCCCCTATCCTTTCTCCTTTACGCTTTTATGACACATCTATCTCCTTTTGTGTCATTCCCTCTCTCTAGTACATTAATGTCGCGAAATCGTATATCGTTTTACAGGTCGGCGAGTAACTTTGCATATTAAGAAAAAGTTTTGCCGACTGAAACAAAATATTAACCCAATAACAATCTAAATTAAGAATGATGAACTCAAAACAAGTATTCTTCGGGCTATTGGTATGCATAGCCGCACTGACCGGTTGCGACACCCGGAAACAGGTAGTCGTAGGCAATGAACTCTCCCTGACACGGGCCAAGCAAACATTGGATTCCCTATACCAGAACTACTCTGCTCCCGGCACATGCCTGCTTCGCGAAAATTATCCTTCGAATGTTGGCGACTACACCGCAACCTATCTGGCATCCGAAGAACAAAAGAATATACCCAACCAATATTCCTACTTATGGCCTTATTCCGGCACCTTCTCCGCAGTAAGTGCCTTATATGAGGTTACACAAGATACCCTCTACAAATCACTGCTCGACAAGAAGGTATTAATAGGCTTGGAAGAGTATTTCGATACCCAGAGAACACCCGAAGCTTACGCTTCCTATATCCGCACAGCTCCCCAATCCGACCGTTTCTACGATGATAATGTCTGGCTGGGCATTGACTTCACCGACACCTATTTAGCAACTAAAGAAGATAAATACCTTCAGAAAGCAAAACTCATCTGGAAGTTTATAGAAAGCGGCATGGATGATAACTTAGGTGGTGGCATCTACTGGTGCGAACAAAAGAAGGGATCCAAGAATACCTGTTCCAATGCTCCCGGCTCAGTCCTCGCATTGAAACTCTTTAAGGCTACCCAGGATAGTGCTTACCTGAAGCAAGGGGAACAACTGTACAAATGGACCCAAGCCCAATTACAAGACTCAACAGACTACCTGTACTTTGACAATATATCCCTGAATGGGAAAATAGGTAAAGCCAAGTTTGCCTACAACAGCGGACAAATGATGCAATCCGCCTCTTTACTATATCAACTCACCGGAAAAGAGGAGTATCTGACCGATGCACAAAATATAGCTCAGGCATGCCATAACTACTTCTTTACGGACTATACCCCGGAACATGGCGAAGCATTCAGAATGATCAAACAGGGAGATGTATGGTTTACCGCCGTCATGCTGAGGGGGTTCATCGAGCTTTATCATATAGACCACAATAAAACCTATCTGGATTCTTTCAATAAGAGTCTGGACCACGCCTGGGAACATGCCCGCGATGAGAAAGGTCTTTTCAACACCGACTTCACCGGCAATAACCGGAATGAACGGAAATGGCTTCTCACACAAGCTGCCATGGTAGAAATGTATGCCCGCCTTGCAGCTATCCAATAATAATCATACTAATAAAATATCAATACTTCAAGAATATGAAAAAGAAGAATATCGGCCTATGCGCAGTTGCACTATTATGTATGAGTGGCACTGCCAAAGCAGCACTGCCTGCTCTGAAGCAAGATAACACGAAAGTAGTAAATCATGCTCAAATAACCGCTGCTTACAAAACAAATCGTCCGGCAGTAAAGAACCGCCTCTACACATCACAAGCAGTAGAAGCGGAAATCCTGCGGGTAAAGAAGTTACTGACCAATGCCAAACTGGCATGGATGTTCGAAAACTGTTTCCCCAACACATTGGATACCACCGTACACTATCGTCTCTTGAATGGCAAACCGGATACTTTTGTCTACACCGGTGACATCCATGCCATGTGGTTACGTGATTCCGGTGCACAAGTGTGGCCTTACGTACAACTTGCCAACCAGGATCCGGAACTGAAGAAGATGCTGGAAGGTGTAATCCGCCGTCAGTTTATGTGCATCAACATCGATCCTTATGCCAATGCTTATAATGATGGTCCGGTAGGCGGCAGCTGGATGTCGGACCTGACAGACATGAAGCCCGAACTCCATGAACGCAAGTGGGAGATCGATTCACTCTGCTACCCGCTTCGTCTGGCCTATCAGTATTGGAAAGAAACCGGTGATGCCAGTGTCTTCGATCAAGCCTGGATTGAAGCGATTACCAATATCCTGAAAACGTTCAAGGAACAGCAACGCAAGGATGGTGTAGGTCCTTATAAGTTCCAACGCAAGACGGAACGTGCTCTCGATACCCTGAACAACGATGGTCTGGGTGCTCCTGTCAATCCTGTCGGACTAATTGTGTCCTGCTTCCGTCCATCCGATGATGCAACCACTTTCCAATATCTGGTTCCATCTAATTTCTTTGCCGTATCTTCTCTAAGAAAAGCGGCCGAAATTCTTTCAACGGTAAACAAGAACAACAGCTTATCGCAAGAATGTACAGCACTTGCCGATGAAGTGGAAACCGCACTGAAGAAATATGCTACTTACAACCACCCGGAATTCGGTACTATTTATGCTTTCGAAGTGGATGGCTTCGGCAATCACATGCTGATGGACGATGCCAATGTACCGAGCCTGCTCGCTATGCCTTATCTGGGTGATGTAGATGTAAACGATCCCATCTATCAGAACACCCGCCGTTTCGTATGGAGTGAAAGCAATCCGTATTTCTTCAAAGGAAAAGCTGGCGAAGGAATCGGTGGCCCGCACATCGGCTACAATATGGTATGGCCTATGAGTATCATGATGAAGGCATTCACCAGCCAAGACGATCAGGAAATCAAAGAATGTATCCGGATGCTGATAAACACAGATGCAGGTACAGGTTTCATGCACGAATCCTTCCATAAAGATGATCCGGCAAACTTCACCCGCGCTTGGTTCGCCTGGCAAAACACACTTTTCGGAGAATTGATTCTGAAACTGGTAAACGAAGGAAAACTGGATTTACTGAATAGTATTTAAAAAACAAGATGCAAAAACAAATGAAAAGTCTATTTACAACGATGTTGGCAATCGGACTGTTCTGCCAATCACAAGCAGCCGACTTGTTCACACCTGTACAGAAAACGGAACTTCGTGCACCATCTGTGCCACTGATTACTTCCGATCCATACCTTTCCATCTGGTCACCCTACGACAAACTGAATGAAGGAAGTACCGAACACTGGACTGGAACCGAGCATCCGCTTATCGGAGCTGTCCGTGTAGACGGAAAAGTATATCGTTTCATGGGAAAACAAACGTTGGAGGCTATACTCCCAATGGTTGAAGATGAAATATGGGAAGGTAACTACACCTTCCAACAACCCGCCGAAAGCTGGACAGACATCGAATACAATGCCAATGGTTGGAAAGCCGGAAAAGCTGCTTTCGGAAGTTCAGACAGATCTATGATCGGAACCCCTTGGAAAAGTGAACCGGACATTTGGGTACGCCGTGAATTCAATCTGAACGAAGATCTGAGCAACCGTCCGGTCTACCTGAAATACTCGCATGATGATGTCTTTGAACTCTATCTGAATGGCGAACGCTTGGTAGCAACAGATTATTGCTGGAGAGATAACGTACTCTTGGAATTGACTGCTGAAACCAAAAAGAAGCTTCGCAAAGGCAAAAATGTAATTGCCGCCCACTGTCACAATACAACCGGAGGCGCCTATGTAGATTTCGGGTTATTCGTGCCTAACAACCAAACGACTGCCTTTGAAAATCTTGCCATACAGAAATCTGTTTCCGTGTTGCCCACGCAGACTTATTATACATTCGCTTGCGGACCGGTAGAACTGAATGTCGTGTTTACAGCCCCCTTGATGCTGGACGATCTGGATCTCATCTCTACTCCGGTCAACTACATCTCTTATCAGGTGCGCTCCATCGACAAAAAACAGCATGATGTACAGGTATATATAGAAACCACTCCACAACTGGCAGTAAACAAACCCATACAACCTACAATTGCTAAAGTGATCCGCCGCAATGGTTTGAGTTATATACAGGCCGGAACAATCGACCAACCTGTCACAGCCCACAAAGGCGACCTGATTTGTATAGACTGGGGGTATGCTTATATTGCAGGCAATATGAATGCAACCACAGCAGTCAGCTTGGGCGATTACAATGAAATGAAATCGACATTTGCCTCAAGCGGAAAGTTACTTCCCAGCAAAGGGGAGATCGTCACACGTCAGGCAAAACTGATGCCTGCCATGGCATACACCGACAACTTGGGAATGGTATCTGCAACCGGAAAGTCCGGATTCATGATGGTAGGTTACGACGACATTTATTCCATCGAATACATGTACCAGCGTCGTATGGCTTACTGGAAACACGATGGTAAAGTAAGTATCTTCGATGCATTCGAACGTGCCAAAGAAAATTATGAAAGCATCATGCAACGTTGCCGTGCCTACGATGCCATGATTCTGAATGATGCCGAACAGGCTGGCGGTCGCAAATATGCCGAACTCTGCGCATTAGCTTACCGTCAGGTGATTGCCGCCCATAAGCTGTTTAAAGATGAAAAAGGCAATTTGCTGTTCTTCTCTAAAGAAAACAATAGCAACGGATGTGTCAATACGGTTGACCTGACTTATCCTTCCGCTCCCTTGTTCCTGATATATAATCCCGACCTCCAAAAAGCAATGATGACCAGTATCTTCGAATACAGTGCAAGCGGACGCTGGAATAAGCCGTTCCCTGCTCACGACCTGGGTACCTACCCCATAGCCAACGGTCAGGTGTACGGCGGTGATATGCCACTTGAGGAAGGGGGTAATATGGTAATTCTGACAGCAGCCATTGCCAAAGCAGAAGGCAATGCCAATTATGCCAAACGGTACTGGGATCTATTGACTATCTGGACCGACTATCTTGCAGAATACGGGCAGAATCCTGAGAACCAATTATGTACGGATGACTTTGCCGGACACTGGGCACACAATACCAACCTGTCCGTAAAAGCAATCATGGGCGTTGCCGCTTATAGCGAAATGGCACGTATGCTTGGCATGAATGATGTTGCTGACCGATACGCAACAACTGCAAAGAAGATGGCCGTAAAATGGGAAGAAATGGCACGTGAAGGTGACCACTACCGTCTGGCTTTCGACCGTGAAAACACTTGGAGCCAGAAGTATAATATGGTATGGGACAAGATGTGGAATTTGAACCTATTCCCCGGTGTTGCTGAAAAGGAAATCAAATATTACCTGACCAAACAGAATGCTTACGGTCTGCCGCTGGATAACCGCAAGACTTACAGCAAGTCCGATTGGATTATGTGGACAGCCGCCATGGCTTCCGACCAGGCTACATTTGAAAAGTTCATTGATCCCATTTACAAATATGCCAATGAAACAATCTCCCGTGTACCAATGAACGACTGGCACTATACCGATACAGGTACCTGGGTTGGTTTTAAGGCTCGTTCTGTAATCGGAGGTTACTGGATAAAAGTACTGATGGACAAAATGCAGGAGAAATAAGTATCTCCTGCACCATACCTGAGCCCTATCTGAAGCACACTTGCTCCGTACCTTCTCCATCCAGAGGTACCTCTGAGTGGAGAAAGTACGGCAATGGTACGAAGCAAGTATGTTTCAGATAGGGTTCAAATAGAAAATCCCCGATATCCCGTCATGAAGAAGGATACCGGGGATTTTAATTCAAACGCCTTTATTTAATACACATTAAATTCATAGATACGCACTGCATTCCCATTTTTGCTTTGTGTCGGTCTAGTTACCAAGAGACGAACATAACGCGCTTCTATCGGCTGCGAAAGATTTCTGGATACTTCGTTACTTGAGTTACCAAATATTCCGTCTACCGTCTTCCATTCTTCGTTAACAGCATTTTTCACCTGTAGGAAGCAGTCACTTGTAATCCAGGATTGGCTTTCTTGTCCGGCATTGAGTAATTTCCAGCCGCTGATAGTCTTGTTTTCACCCAGGTCGAAATCCACGTAGTTGGGTAATATACTGGTATCACACCACTTTGTTTCGCTATTTCCATCCACCATCAGACGGGGGTGTTCACCTTCACGCGTATATCCTGACCAACCCATCACATGGGCTTCTTTCAAGATGTTCTCCTTGGGAACGGTAGCTTCCTTGATGGTAACTGAACCTTTCACGGCAGTCCTGAATAATTGGGTAGCTACTTCCACTGGTTCCATTGTTTCTTTTACAGCAGTAGCGGCAAAAAGAACGATCTTTTCGTTTGCAGGCAATATAACTGTAGTGGCACCCTTAGGAATATCTACCCCTATCTTAAACATATAGGTAAATTCATAAGGAAGATCTTCGGTAGCTCCATGGCGGTGAGTACCTACATAGGCTATTTCAGCTTCTTTCAAATACCCTTCTGTATGATTCGTATGTCCCCATTGACCGATAAATCCGGTATAACAAGGGACAAAGGCTTTCTGCTGTGTTTTACCGGTGGTAAAGACAGCTTCATAATCTGCATCGGTGGCAGCTGCAAGGAAATAAATACGGTTATATCCTTTGCCTACAGGAATTTGCAGGGTATCTCCGTTACAAGTCATACCGTTGGCAGCATCTTTCTCACCCAGCTTGAAAGGAATCTGATTCACAGTCAATGATTCAGGAAGCAGTTCGGCTGCATAGGAATAGCCGGATTCAAAATTTCCTTCATTACGGAATTCGTTCCATGAAGCACATTTACGGTTATAATTCAACGCGAGATATTCTGAATCCAATGTGGCAGCCACTGACCCGGAAGGTTTCAACTTGATCTTGAATGTCTTGACAGAATAGGGTTTTAAAGAAACCTGCAAGGTGTTTCCTGCGAATGAAGCATTACCGATCTTCTTCTCCGTTCCGTCTGCTTCACAAGCAGCGGTTATCTCTCCGGCAAAAGTCAGAGTAGCTTTCTGTTCCTGCTTACCCTCAGTTTCGTACACACGTACCACATATTCATCAGAACTTTCAGCTTTCTTCAATGCTTTAAGCAGTACATTCCGATTATCAGATGAAGCGAAAGAGAAAGTTTTGCCTAATGTACCTTTATGACTATCAGTCTGGAAAGCCTTCAGACGCTGATTCAACAATTCTCCTTGCTGAACGGTTTCCGCTTTATCCAGCTTACCGTCATGACCTATCAAGCTATAAGTAAAGCTATGGAAACCAAAATCCTGACGATTCTGATAAGCATAGTTTCGCTTTGTTTCCGGTGTGTGCAATAGCGTGAGACGAATCGTATTGTCATTGGGCTTATCCCATCCGTATTTGCTGTCATTCAATATAGAAACTCCATAACTTTCATTCTTGTCGGTCAGATCGGCCCAATAATGTGCATATACTTCATAGGCTGTAGGGACATTATTGCCTCTCTGTATGCTGCCGATACCCAAATCATAGGTCGCCTTCTCATTAGAAACGTTCAGAGGAAACTCTGCTTTCAGCAGGGCGTTGGTACTCTGCCATTCTATTTCGTTATAGAAATCGATACGAGGTGCCTGACTTCCTTCATAAAGCCGGATGTATTGGCAGAAAACTGATTCATCATGCTGCTTCTTGATACGGATTGTCTTACGTAGCGGACCGTTTTCCACCAGTGTAACCTCAGCATTCTTATCCGTAATGGAAATAGGTTCTTTATCTATGGTTTCTTTCAGAATCTCCCAAGCCGGCCAGCTATAAGATTTGTTCTCCGTAAAGAGAGCCAGACGGATAGCCTTTCCGGGCTTCACAATCTCTTTATCGTTTTTCTTGTCCAGCAAAGAAATGATATCTCCGTTAGCATCCAGCTTCATACTGTATACGGAGTTTTCTACCCGGTAGTTTTCGCCTTCACGGACCGGTGCAGAGAGCTCTGTAGCCTTTTCACCGGAAGTACGGACATCATATACAGCATAACCTACCGGAGGTACCACAGCATCAATCAGCAGATTTGCTTTCCCGTTTTGATAAGAAAGCAATTGAGAAGCCACTTTCTTTCCCGCCTCATCAAAAACAGATACGCCTTTGGGAGCGCGCGGCATACTGACTTCCACTTCCACCACACTCTTTGCAGAGAAGCCCAACGGATTATAAAGTACTACAGGAATACCTTTTACGCGGGTATCCAGTTGGCTGGCAACGCCACGTACCGAGGATGTCAGCACATCTGAGAATTGAGAAAGAGAAATTAATTCATCATTCCATGAGAATTCATAGGCACGGGGAATACTGGTTCCCGTCAGGTCGTCATGGAACTGATGATATATAAAGCGTTTCCACGCATCAGTCAGGAAAGTACCGGGATAATCTGCAAGATTCAGCCACTCGGCACCTACTGCCGCACGTTCGGCTGCATCACCCAGAAGTTCGTTCTGGCGGTTATAGAGTTTCATAGCCGCTTGCGAAGTATAACATCCGGTACCATGTACGTCCATCAATAGTTCACCATCGTACATAGGAAGTTCAGGATGTTCTTTGTAAGGCTGATAATCCTTGAACAACTGGTCGCTCGTAGCACTTATAATTTGCAATGGACCCTTACCCTTCACGCCTTTCTCTACGGAACGTACGGAACCAATAGTAGGTGAACCGCCGATGTCACCTGTTCCATAATAACGGTAAACAGTTTTCAAAGGGGTACGCTCCGCTAATTCCATCAGCTCTTTATTTTCAGATAAATCTACATCATTCCATCTTTTACCATAGCCGTAACCATGAGCCAGCATGATAGAAGAACCATCTATTCCTTTCCACACTCCAATGGTGAAAGGATGTTTACTCTTTCCAAAGAAAGGATGTACACGCCAGTCCAGCTTTTGAGAGGAGAAACCTATCAGACTACAATGAGCGGCAATAGTGGGTAAAGTCCAGCCGAAACCGAAACAGTCGGGAAGAAAAATATCGGTACTCTCCACCCCGAATTCCTTCCGGTAGTATTCCTGACCCAACATAATGTTACGGATGAAGGATTCGGTGGAAGGAACTAAAGCATCATTGGCATCCCAGCTACTACCGGAAATGTGCCAACGTCCTTCTTTGATGTACTCCTTCAACAATTCGTATTCCCGAGGATAAAATTCCTTCATCCAGGCATACTTTACACCTCCTTCAAAATTAAAAATATAATTGGGATATTGCTTCAGTAGAAGCAGGTTCTGGTTTAATGTGTTCCACACATATTCTTTAATGGTGGTTTGCACATCCCAATTCCATTGGGTATCCAGATGAGCATCAGCCACAGTATATACTTTTGCCGTTTTCGTAGCAGTAGTCTGGGCTGAAACGACTCCGTTTGTCAGTGCCAGAAAAGCACCACATACCATAAGAGATTGTTTCAAATTCATAGCATTCGCATTTAATGTTTTTAGTGTGAGGTAAAGATAGGGCGTCATGAGGTCATCCGGTATACGGATATATGACATTATTGTATATAAAGCCCGAATGTCGCAAAAAAAACACATAAATGTCACGAATACATAAAGGATAATCTACACAACGCAGTACTTTTACACCGAAACATAAAACAATTATTTACCATGAAAAAACACCTGTTGTTACTTTGTGCATTTTGTGTATCTTTATATGGCCATAGCCAAAAGATATATAAGTTGTCATCCCCGGATAAGAATATCGGTATATCCATCAGTCTTTCGGATAAAATCGACTACGACATTACCTACCAGAATGAAACATTACTGGAAAAAGGCAACCTGCAATTGGAAATAGGCAACCTGCAATTGGGGGCTAACCCCAAACTGCTAAAAGCAACCTCCAAAAGCATTCAGGAAGAATTAACCCCTATTGTACCACTTAAGTATTCAACCGTCTCCAACAATTACAATCAGCTCATATTGAAATTCAAGGGAGATTATTCTGTGGAATTCCGTGCCTTTAATGACGGACTTGCCTATCGTTTCATCACCAACAAAAAAGGAATTGTTGAGGTAAAGAATGAGACATTCCAAGTGCATTTCCCGGATAATTACTTACTCCATACCCAACAACCGGGTAGCTTCAAAACAGCTTATGAAGAAGCCTATCAACACATACAAAGCAAAGATTGGAAAGAAACCGACAAGATGGCTTTATTGCCCATCCTGATCGATACACAAAAAGGCTATAAGATCCTGATCAGTGAATCGAATCTGACGGACTATCCTGCCCTATTCCTCAAAAGCAATAATAACAATGGAATGTATTCCGTGTTTCCGAAGGTACCGGTGGAATTCGGAGAAGATGGAGACCGGAGCCTGAAGATTCTCAAAGAAGCGGATTATATAGCCAAGACGAATGGAAAACGTGATTTTCCCTGGCGTTACTTCGTCATCAGCAAGGATGACAGGCAACTGATAGAAAATACGATGACCTATAAGCTGGCTGACAAGAATCTATTGGAAGACGCATCCTGGATTAAGCCCGGATTAGCCAGTTGGGAATGGTGGAATGGTGCCACTCCTTACGGTCCGGACGTAAACTTTGTAGCCGGATGTAATCTGAACACCTACAAGTACTTCATCGACTTTGCCTCCCGTTACGGAGTGCCCTATATCATCATGGACGAAGGCTGGGCAAAATCTACAAAAGATCCGTATACTCCCAACCCGGACGTAGACCTGCATGAACTTATCCGTTATGGCAAAGAGAAAAATGTAGGCATTGTACTTTGGCTGACATGGCTGGCAGTAGAGAATAACTTCGAGCTTTTTGAAACTTTTGAAAATTGGGGAATAAAAGGCGTCAAAATCGACTTTATGGATCGGAGTGACCAATGGATGGTTAACTACTATGAAAAAGTGGCTAAGGAAGCCGCAAAACATCATTTATTTGTTGATTTCCATGGTTCATTCAAACCGGCCGGGTTAGAATATAAGTATCCTAACGTACTGTCGTATGAAGGCGTAAGAGGTATGGAACAAATGGGCGGATGTAAACCGGATAACAGTGTTTACCTGCCTTTCATGAGAAATGCAGTGGGTCCGATGGATTATACCCCCGGAGCCATGTTCAGCATGCAACCGGAAGTATATCGTTGCGAACGTCCTAATTCCGCCAGCATAGGTACACGCGCTTATCAGATGGCCCTGTTCGTCATCTTTGAAAGCGGACTCCAGATGATGGCAGACAATCCGACACTTTATTACCGTAACGAAGAATGTACCCGGTTCATTACTCAGGTTCCACAGACTTGGGACGAAACCATCGCACTGGAAGCTAAAGCCGGTGAATACGCCATTGTTGCCAAACGCAAAGGAGACAAATGGTACATTGGTGGCATGACTAACAACCAGCAGAAAGAAAGAACTTTCGATTTGGACTTCAGCTTCTTAAAAGAAGGAAAAACATATCGTATGACTTCTTTTGAAGATGGAATCAATGCCGGCCGTCAGGCTATGGATTATCGCAAAAAAGAACGTACGCTGAAAAAGGGAGAGAAAATCAGCATACGTCTTGTACGGAATGGCGGTTTCGCTGCTGTTATCGAATAGCAGGGAACAAAAGCATCAGCGCCGGTATGCCCGAAGCGGAATAACTGTCAACCACTACATCGGTTGACAGTGCTTGGGTATACTCACCGCCACAAATGCCACGTACTTCATCCCTGTTGGACCAACCGGAACAAATATTGCGGTGCAGATATGGAAGATATTGAGTCTGCCCGCAATCATATACCAACATAGCAATGTACTGAGCAAAAATAGCAGTATAAATACCTTGCTCGATTCCATGCTCAAAAGGTAGTATATGTTCCGCAGAAGACATCTCATTGAAAGTATAGTCAGCTGCCAGGAGCGCATGATCCAGATAGCGTTTTTCACCTGTAGCTTTATACAATAAAACGGAGGCTCCGATAAAAGTAGCCTGATTATAAACATGTGCTTTCCAATTCGGAGCACCCTTGCCATGACGGCTATCGGCAACGCGACCCGTTTTCTGATCCAACAGATTCTCAACTCCCCATTCATAAATCTCTTTACCCTTCGCCAGATATTGCCTCTTTGACTGGCATTCAGGAATTTGTCCAGTTGGCTCCGGTCTTCCTTCCGGTACATTATTATAGAGAGTCAGGGCGGCTACTACAGTGGGAAAATTGATACAGGCCATCTTTCCATCTCCGGGTTTATTGGGATTCGGATTCCGTATAGGTTGCCATTGCCAGAACATACCTCCATTCTCTTCATCATAAGATCCTGTGTCTCCTACCTTATCCGAGCCATACCATACCCGCTTAAAACTGGCTTCTGCCAGTCGAAGATATTCTTCCTCCCTAAATAGCTCATAGGCACGCGACAGAGCAATAGTCCACCACATTATATCATCATAAATGAACCAACCTGTGTTTTCATTATTATCATCAAAATCAAAATGTGCATAATGTGCTTTGTTTCCAGCAAAAATCTTCTCACAAAGCTTTCTCATCTCTTTAGTTCTCCTTTTATCTTTCTCCGACTTAGCCAGCTTATATGCATTCATAGCCATTTCCCAATAAATGGGCTGGCACCAGATAGCTGCGGCACCATTACCGCGGTCAACCGCCTGTTCGAAGGAGGTATCCGTTTTATAGATATATTTGTTTGAATCCAGAAAGGTTTTATTAAATCCGTCATAAGCCATCCAGACTTCTTTCTGAGTATACCCGGATGTCTGATCTGTTTTCTTTCTGAAATCCTCTGCCTTGCATATAGCAGTCGATGTCAGCAATAAAATCATTGCCACTCCCAAAGAGACTCTTATCATATCGATCTGTTTTCTAAATTTATAGTACTAATTTTCTGATGCAAAATTAAGCGTTCTCCATAAGAAAAGATATACAGACTTTGGACATAAAAGTCCGACTATAAGACAATATCCTGCCATTATTCCTTATCTTTGTGACGTCTAACGAATATATGAATATGAGAAACATCCACAAAGTATTCCGGTTTATATGGTTGCTTTCATGCTTTATATGTTGTTTCCCTTTGGCGAATTATGCATATAGCCTACGACAGTTCTCCAATAAAAACGGACTATCCAATAGTGCTATCCTGTCTCTTCACCAAGATCATCAAGGAGTCATCTGGATCGGTTCATGTGACGGTCTGAATGTTTTCGATGGCACCCGCATACAGGTATATACCCCAGTCTATTCTTCAGAAACATTACTTTCGGGAAATCTGATCAACCATATCATGGAAGCCGAAGAGAACGTATTATGGATACAAACCAATTACGGATTGGATAGGTTGGACACCAAACATCAAATCTGCCAAAGTTTCCCGGACTTTAAAGACAATAACTACATCACCAAAAGTGACGATAACGAACTCTTCATCGTGAAAGATGACGGATATCTTTATCATTACCAACGGGAAAAACAGGATTTCCGGAAGTTGGAGGTTCCCCCAGTTGCTTTTGAACATGTATTATCCACGATTATCGATGAAAATAATATTCTCTGGATTTTCACATCAGATCATGATACCCGTAGCTACCAGATTCATAAAACAGATCAGGGAGTGACCCTAACTCCTAACAATCTGTTCAAGCATACCGGAAAACTGCTATGGGCTTTTGCAGAAGATCACTTAGTCTATTTCATTGACGATACTTACTCATTATACGAATATAATTTCAACAATCAACAAGAGTACTATATAGCCGACCTTAAAACCGAAATCGAGTCACGTGGAGAGGTATCTTCTATTATCAAGCAACAGAACGACTATTACATCGGCTTCAAGAGCAGCGGACTAATTCTATTAAAATACATGACCGACCAGAAAGTGAAATACCAGATGCAATCTACCGAAATACATTCGGGAATCTTCTGCCTGATGAAAGACAAGTTTCAGGATATCGTATGGATAGGAACAGACGGTCAAGGCGTATATATGTACTTTAACGATGCTTTTTCCATAACAAACACGCTGCTGGATACCCCTGTTTACCAGATTAACAACCCCATACGCGCACTTTACTGTGATGAGGAACAAACATTATGGATAGGAACTAAAGGAGGTGGCATAGTACGTATCAATAATTATTCTTCTGATAAGGAGCCGCTAACTTCCTTCAACCGTATTTCTGCTGCTAACAGCACACTGACTGATAATGCCGTCTATTGCTTTGCTCCCGGCGCTACAGGCAAACTATGGATAGGTACCGAAAACGGCATTAATTATTATTCGTACCAAAGCAAACAACTAAAGGAGTTTCCAGTCGTTGCCGATAATAAGAAAGTGAAATACGTACATTCTATCAATGAACTGAATGATACTACCTTATGGGTATCTACCGTTGGGGAGGGTATCGTAAAGGTAATTCTGAATAATACCGGAAGCTCGCCAGTTGTTAAATCAGCCACCAGAATTGTTCTGGATAAAGGGCGCATGGCATCCAATTACTTCTTTACCTCTTTCCAGGAAAGTGACTCCATACTCTGGTTTGGTAATCGTGGCTACGGTGCTTACCGGCTTAATGTAGAAACCGGTGAAATGACTCCCTACAAGTTTGATGATGTTGTAAAAAGTCAGACTGCCAATGATATATTCGCTATTTACAAAAACGGAAAGGGATATTGGCTAGGCACCAGTTCAGGATTGCTGCACTTGAATCAGGATTACTCTCATCGGCATGACCGGGCGGATCTGTTCTCAAACAACACCGTACACGGCATTTTAGAGGATCAGCAAAACAACCTCTGGATCAGCACGAATCAAGGGCTGGTAAGATTTAACCCGCAGACAAACACCGGACAGACATACGGCAGGGAAAACGGCCTGGAAGTCACCGAATTCAGTGACGGAGCTTTTTATAAGGACTTACGAACCGGAACCTTATTCTTCGGAGGTACAAACGGCTTTGTAGCCATCAAGCCTAATACATACAGGATGACAGACTATATGCCTCAGATAAGCCTGAAAGGATTGTCTATCTTCGGAAAAGAATATAATATATATGACTTTCTCCATAAAAAGAAAGAAAAGGAAATACTCCAACTGGATTACAGCCAGAATTTCTTTTGCATTAATTTTATGGCAGTCGATTACATAAACGGCAACAACTACTCTTATTCTTACAAACTGGACGAAGTTAGTAACCAGTGGATAGAAAGTGGAACATCAGCCAGTGCCGTATTTTCCAATCTTCCACCTGGACAATATACGCTGTTAGTAAAATACAGAAATAATATGAATGGGAAAGAGTCTGAACCTCAGACACTTCTAATTCAGATCACTCCACCGTGGTATTTAAGTATATGGGCATATATCTTCTACTTTATAATCATAGCTTTACTCTGTATTCTTGCTATCTACAGGATTATCGGTCAATATCGTCGGAAACAACACCACATCATCGAAAAGCTGAACCGGGAAAAGAAAGAAGAAGTTTACGAATCCAAACTTCGCTTCTTTACCAACATTACACATGAGTTCTGTACACCGCTCACACTGATTTACGGTCCATGCGAAAAGATACTTGCTTACCCGCAATCAGACTCATATATCCGCAAATACGGAAAGATGATACAGCAGAATACGGAGAAACTGAATAGCTTAATTCTGGAATTGCTTGAATTCCGTAGGCTGGAAACCGGTCATAAGGCACTTTCTATCCAAAGGTTACCGGTATCGGACAAGCTCCGGAATATTGCAGAATCATTCTGTGAACTGGCTGAGAATAAGAACCTGAATTATCAATTGGATATTGAACCGGATATTGAATGGAATACGGATATCAGTTGTTTCAACAAGATAGCCAATAATCTAATCTCCAATGCCTTTAAATATACTCCGGAAGAAGGTACTATTAACGTTAGCCTGAAGACAGAGAATCAACATCTGACCCTTAGCATATCCAATTCCGGAAAAGGTATAGCGAAAGAAAACCTCTTGAAGATATTCGACCGCTACAAGATATTGGATTCCTTTGAGATGAATGGGAAGAATTCACGAAACGGTCTCGGATTGGCTATTTGCAAAAGCATGACTACTTTGTTGAACGGAGAAATCAATGTCAGCAGTATCCAAAACGAAGTAACGACATTTATAGTTACTTTACCGGAACTATCACCAAGCCAACAAGAGGCAGATATGTCCCGGAAAGAATATGAAACAACACCTATAAATACCAATACAGAATCTATAGAGTTAGAACAGACCATTAAGAAATTCGATAGTTCGAAACACACAATTATGATTATTGATGACGATCCTTCCATGCTG
Source organism: Bacteroides sp. AM16-24 (assembly GCF_003471885.1). Classification (NCBI taxonomy): domain Bacteria; kingdom Pseudomonadati; phylum Bacteroidota; class Bacteroidia; order Bacteroidales; family Bacteroidaceae; genus Bacteroides; species Bacteroides sp. AM16-24. The sequence continues at coordinate 134,857 of NZ_QRKI01000009.1, read as the reverse complement.
TGGTTTGTTTCGGAAATATTTGTGGATAAATACAATGTACTATCTTTCGACAGCGCCCAAGAGGCTCTGGCTAACCTGGAACAAAAACAACCGGATCTGATTATCTCAGATGTGATGATGCCTGAAACAGACGGACTTTCTTTCGCCCAGAAAATCAAGCAGAATAAGTTATGGAGCCATATTCCACTTATTTTATTATCCGCACTTCATCACGAAGACGATCAGGTGAAAGGTATTGAAGCCGGTGCGGAAGTATACGTAACGAAGCCTTTCAACGTGAAATACCTGGAAAAAGTGGTCTATCGATTGATTCAGCGCGAATCGGACTTAAAAGAATATTACAGTTCCATATTCAGTTCCTTCACCGTAGAAAATGGGAACTGCATCCATAAGGAAGATCAGGAATTTCTGGATAAAGTAATAGAAACCATAGAGAAGAACATCACCAATCCCGACTTGTCCGTCGAATTATTGAGCAGTGATTTGGGATACAGCACCCGTCAATTCTACCGGAAACTGAAACCGATTACCGAAAAGTCACCGGCTGATATCATCAAGGAATATCGTCTTACGATGGCCGAACGTTTGTTACTGACCAAGAATTTCACTATTGAAGAAATTATGGATCGGACAGGGTTCAATAACCGCGGCACCTTCTATAAGTTGTTCTCTTCACGCTTCGGCATGCCGCCGCGACAGTACAGAGAACAGCAGAAGGATAACGTAAAGATAGAGAAGTCTTTATTATAAAAGCGCAACCTAAAATTTTAACCTGATCGTTTTCCTGAATTCAGGAAAACGATCTATTTCCCTTTTACAATCCTCTTAATATCATTCAATTTATTCAACGCCTCCAACGGCGTCAGGTTATTCACATCCAGATTCAATATCTCATCCCGTATCTGGCAAAGGACCGGATCTTCCAATTGGAAGAAACTAAGCTGCATGCCCCCACGCGTTTCTCCCACTTCCGCCATCGGCTTACTTGCAATACCTTGCTGGCGATTATCCGCTTCCAGCTGCTTCAATATGTCATTCGCACGTTTTACAATGCTTTTCGGCATACCCGCCATCTTTGCTACATGGATACCGAAAGAGTGTTCACTGCCGCCACGTTCCAGTTTACGCAAGAAGATAACTTTATTATCCACCTCCTTAACGGAAACATTGTAGTTCTTGATACGCTTAAAGCTCTTCTCCATTTCGTTCAATTCATGGTAGTGCGTAGCAAACAATGTACGTGCTTTGGCTTTAGGATGCTCATGGATATGCTCCACAATCGCCCAGGCGATAGAAATACCGTCGTAGGTAGATGTACCTCGTCCCAGCTCATCAAAGAGCACCAGGCTGCGCGGAGACAGGTTATTCAGGATATCTGCTGCCTCATTCATCTCTACCATAAATGTAGATTCTCCAACAGAAATATTATCGCTGGCACCCACACGAGTGAATATCTTATCCACCAAGCCAATATGCGCACTCTCAGCAGGTACGAAGCTACCGATCTGTGCCAACAGCGTTATCAGAGCCGTTTGCCTCAACAATGCAGACTTACCAGCCATATTCGGACCGGTAATGATAATGATTTGTTGCGAACTGCTATCCAGCATCACATCATTGGCAATATATTTTTCCCCTATAGGAAGTTGCTTCTCAATAACCGGATGGCGTCCCTGGCGAATATCCAGTACATCGTTATCTTCAATAACAGGACGTATATAGTTATTCTCACGCGCCACATTGGCAAAGGAAAGCAGGCAGTCCAGACGTGCTATCTGGTTTGCATTGACCTGGATGGCAGGAATAAACTCACTTAAAGCCTGTACAAGCTCTGTATAAAGCTGAGTCTCCAGGATCAATATCTTATCCTCGGCGCCGAGTATCTTTTCTTCATACTCTTTCAGCTCCTGCGTGATGTAACGTTCGGCATTTGCCAGAGTTTGTTTACGTATCCACTCCTGCGGAACTTTATCTTTGTGCGTATTACGGACTTCTATATAATAACCAAACACATTGTTGTAGCCGATCTTCAAGCTAGGAATTTCCGTCAGTTCACTTTCCCGCTGCTGTATCTGTAGCAGATAATCCTTACCGGAATAAGCTATCTGGCGTAATTCATCCAATTCGGCATTGACGCCCGACTTCATGACACCACCTTTGTTTATCAGCAACGGAGGATCATTATTAATCTCTTTTTCAATACGGTCGCGAATGGACTTACAGATATTCAGTTGCTCACCGATACGGTTCAGACTGGCGTTATCCGCCTCCATACAGGCTTCTTTGATAGGTTCGATAGCCTGCAAAGCCACCTTCAACGCAACTACTTCACGCGGAGAAACACGCCCTACAGCCACTTTAGAGATAATACGTTCCAGATCGCCTATCAGATGCAGCTGTTCTTCGATCAGTTCCTTGAAATCCGGCTGACGGAAGAAGTATTCCACCACATTCAGACGTTCATTGATAGGCAACACATCTTTCAACGGAAACACCAACCAACGTTTCAGCAAACGGGCTCCCATAGGGCTGATAGTCTTATCAATCACGTTCAGCAGGCTACTGCCGCCATCGTTCATGCTACCCACCAGTTCAAGGCTGCGAACGGTGAACTTATCCAAACGGACGTATTTATCTTCTTCAATACGTGCCAAAGAAGTGATATGTCCTATCTGGGTATGCTGCGTCATAATGAGATATTGCAGGATAGCTCCCGAAGCAATAATACCATTCTTGAGATGCTCTACACCAAAACCTTTCAGATTCTTCGTTTCAAAATGCTTCAGAAGTTTCTCACGGGCAGTGGTCTCTGTAAATACCCAGTCGTCCAGTTCAAAAGTAAAGAACTTACTTCCAAAGTTACCCTCAAACATACCCCGTTTTCCACGTTCAAAAAGCACTTCTTTAGGAGCGAAGTTATTCAATAGCTTGTCTACATAATCGAAAGGCCCTTCTGCTGTGAGGAACTCACCCGTAGATATATCGAGAAATGCCACACCGCACGCTCCTTTACCAAAGTGTACGGCAGCCAGAAAGTTATTTTCCCGGTAATTCAGTATATTATCATTGATGGAAACACCGGGAGTTACCAGTTCCGTAATGCCCCGCTTCACCAGCTTCTTGGTCATTTTCGGGTCTTCCAACTGATCACAGATGGCCACACGCTTCCCAGCACGCACCAGTTTAGGCAGATACGTATCCAATGCATGATGAGGGAATCCCGCCATTTCAACAGTCTTTCCTTTGCCATTGGCACGCTTAGTCAGAGTAATTCCCAGAATTTCGGCTGCAACAACAGCATCGGTAGAATAAGTTTCATAGAAGTCGCCGCAACGGAACAGCATAACGGCATCAGGATGCTTGGCTTTCAGGTCCAAGAACTGTTTCATCATCGGGGTAAGGACAATATCTTCTTCGCTCACAGTAGTTGTTCTTTATAAATTTATTAATAGGCAAAAGTGCAGCTTATTTTCGCAGCCATGCAAAGATAATTCTTTTTTAGAAAACAAATACTGAGGGGACTCAAATCCTTAGTAAGCCTTAACAAAAACAATACTTTTACTAAAACATGTTATAAAACACTCTTTTTTATTTGTTTTATTTGCAGATATCCCAGAAGTCCGTATCTTTGCACTGTGTTTTTCATAGTATTAGATTTAAGGTTAACAAAGGTTGGAGTACAGCGGTACTCCTTTTTTTATGCCCATACGTATTTTTATGCCCATACGTAACGTCAGACAGTAAAATAACCTTCACTTGAACTGATTTGTCCCCCTTTTTGCGCCTTTTGTACACCTGGTAATAGCAACTATTTTGCTTAATTTGCATTCAAAAGATTTATTACCATGAAAAAGAAGAAAATGAAAAAAGTATTTCTCTATTGTCTGGCAGCCATCTTTGCCACCGGAACCTACGCCCAAACTTATAACTGGGTGAGCAGCACAGAAGCCAACATCTGGCAACAATCTAAAGTAAAGTTACAATTGAGTACTAAACAGACTCCGCTCTTAGAAATCAGCGGAACGGAAGAAGGCACCACATTCAAAGCATGGGGAACCACCTTCAACGAACTGTGCTGGGATGCCTTGAACATACTCACCCGTGATGAACAGGATAACCTTCTAGAAAAAATGTTTTCCCCACAAGGAGATTTACGCTTCACAAGAGGAAGAATTTCGATGAATGCGAACGATTATGCCCGCGACTGGTATAGCTGCGACGAAGTATCGGGCGACTTCCAACTGAAGTATTTCAACATTAACCGTGATAAGCTGGCAATCATTCCTTTCATCCGTGCGGCACAAAAGTACAATTCCGGGATGACATTCTGGATTTCTCCCTGGTCTCCTCCCAGCTGGATGAAAATCAACCATGACTACCCGGTGCGTAGCGACAAGACCAATAAAATGTCCCCGGAATCGAACATAGCCCTTTACGAAGACAATACTGAAAAACGTGAAGATGTGTTCCCCAAACAGCTGGCTGTAAACGACTATATGATACAAGACCCCCGCTATCTGCAGACGTATGCCAACTATTTCTGCAAATTCATTGATGCCTACAAAGAACAGGGAATTCCTATTGATATGGTCATGTATCAAAACGAGGCATACAGCTACACTCCTTATCCCGGTTGTGCCTGGACTGCCGAAGGCACCGTGCGCTTTAATGTGGAATATCTGGCTCCTACACTGAAAAAGTATCACCCGGAAGTGAAACTATACCTCGGCACCTTCAATACGAACCGTTACGACTACGTCGACAAGATACTTTCCGACCCGCGTATGCCGCAAAGCATCGAAGGCATAGGTTTCCAGTGGGAAGGCGGACAGATATTGCCGAAAATCCGCAAAAAGTATCCCCAATATAAATATGTACAGAGTGAAAGCGAATGCGGTGGGGGTACCTTCGACTGGAGAGCGGGCGAACACACCTTCCATCTGATTAACCACTACCTGGGTAATGGCTGCGAAGAGTACACCTTCTGGAACAATACCCTCTGCGATAACGGTGAAAGCCCCTGGGGTTGGAAACAAAATGCTTTGATACATGTTGATTCAAAATCCCGTACGGCAACTCTTACACCGGAGTATTATGCTGTAAGACATTATAGCCAGTTCGTAACACCCGGTTCACACGTTATAGCTTACAAGCCTTCAACAGAAGGAAGAACACCGGTTTTGGTAGTGGAAACTCCGGAAAAGAAAAAGGTAGTGATAGCCGGCAATTTCAACAATGAAGCCAAGAAAATAACCCTGAAATTAGGCAACCGATATCTGAATGTAGAGCTCCAGCCACATTCGTTCAATACGTTCGAAGAGAAATAAATTGATAAAAGTAATCATTATCCGGGTAATCGTATCCGAATAATGATTACTTTTGCCATGAAATACAATCGTAGTCATCACAAAAGAAACACTGAGCTTCTATTTTGAATAAAGATAACTGCCTTGGAAACAACAAAACAATCATGGAAGAAGAACATCATTTTACGAACGTACCCTACAATTACCCCTTATGCCTCAACCGTCAGTGTCCCAAAGCATCTACCTGCCTGCGGCAACTGGTAGAGCAAGAATTGCCGGACAGCGTGGAGTACTGGGTAATCATCAGCCCCAAATACCAGGCTAAACTGAAGGGTGCATGTCCCCATTATCGCTCCAGTCAAAAAGTGCAATATGCCAAAGGCTGCATAGATATCCTTGATAACCTGCCCCACAAGCAAAGACAACTCGCCATAATCCATCTGATGGAATACTTCAGCCGAAGAACCTATTACCGCATTCGCAAAGGCGAACGCCTCCTCAGTCCTGCCGAACAAAGGGACGTACAGAAAATCTTAAAACAGTGCGGTGCAACCGGAAAACAAGAGTTTGATGCTTACGTAGAAGACTACGAATGGTAGCAATCTCCCCTATCTACAGGTTAGTGATCTCTCATCTATATATCCATGTTTTTGCCATGCTTGTGGCACAGCTTTGCCATCGTAGTGGCACAACACTGCCACGCCCATGGCACGACTGTGCCAATGCGGTGGCAAGAAGTTGGCACATTGTATTATTACCACCTGTCCCCTTTACGGCTGTTTCAGATAATCTGAAGGCAACACCCCGAACTCCTCCTTAAAACACTGTCGGAAGTAAACCACACTATTTATGCCTACTCTGAAAGCAATCTCGGAAACATTATACCGACCTTCCAGCAATAAACGTTCGGCATACTGCATCTTTATCTTACGAACATACTCATTGGTAGACAACCCCGTCAATGCCTTCATTTTACGATACAATGTAGATTTACTCATGCACATGTTATCAGCCAGATAACCTATATCTATCTTTTCGGACGACAAACGGTCCTCTATCAACCGGTTTATCTTTTCAAGGAACTCATTATCCAATTTGTTCAGGGAGTCTGCCAGTAAAGCGCGTTTCTCATCCATATTGTGATGCGGGGTATTGGTATTAAAACGCTCTGCCAATCGCTTGCGAGACTCAAGCAAGTTGTTGATGCGACTATGCAGAAGGGTAGCACTGAAAGGTTTTGTCAGATAAGAATCAGCCCCTACTTGATAACCTTCTTCCTTATCCTGCAGAGAGTCTTTAGCAGTCAACAGGATAATGGGGATATGACTGGTACGTACATCTTCTTTCAACATTTTACACATCGTAATTCCGTTCATTATGGGCATCATAATATCACTTACGACAATATCGGGAATACAACTCAATGCTTGCTCCATGCCTTGCTGCCCATTTGCAGCTGTTTTCACTTCAAAATCATCGGAGAAAGATTCAGCAATATAATTACAGATGTCTTGATTATCTTCCACTATCAACAATATTCGCTTTCCGTTGGAGGTTGACTCCAGAACTTCCTCTCTTTCTTCCTTTCCATCTACTGACGTCCTCTCTGGTGAGTCAGCATGCAATACATGAGGGTAGGTATTGTCCGTCAATAAATAAACATAGAAAGTGCTGCCTGTTCCCAAGATACTTTCCACCCGTATCTCCCCCTCATGCAATGTCACCAGATTTTTCACTAATGCCAGCCCGATACCTGTACCCGAAGCCTGATGGCCGCCTCCTTCCTGATAATAACGGTTGAAAATATTGGGTAACGCCTCGGGAGTAATGCCAAAACCCGTATCACTTACTTTTATTTCAGTATAATTGATATTATCCCGTACCACATTACGTAGTCCCAAGCCGATAGAGCCTTTTTCAGTATACTTAATAGCGTTGGAAATGAGATTATCTAGAACAATAGTCACCACTTCTTTATCAAAATACAGAGGCATATCGTCTTTTTCCAGCTCAATATGGAATTCAATGTCCGGCTTACGGTTCAGTTCTTTATACTTAAGTCCTATTTCGTACACCAGATTGGCTATATTGTCATGAGCCACGCAAAGTTTCTTATTCTGCGTTTCCGTCTTCCTGAATTCCAGTATCTGATTGATCAGATTTAGCAATCGTATCGCACTCTGATGGATAACTGATATCTTTTGAGCATCCTTGCTGGAAAGCGAATTGCTCTTCTGCATATCTTCCAGCGGCCCCAGTATTAAAGTCAGCGGTGTACGAAGCTCGTGCGTGATGTTAGTATAAAAACGCAGACGCTCCTGATTCAATTCTTGTTCCCGCACATGGTTCTTCTTTTCCAGATCATAGAGAACTTCCATGTCGAGCTTTTTTTTGTAAGCATAAAGAATGAGGAACAGAATAGTACCACTCAACAATATATAGCTGCATTTTGCCCACCAAGTCAGCCACAAGGGAGGAACAATATGGATATCCAGCGTTGTAACCTCATCGGACCATTCCTGGTTCTTAACACGGGTTTTTACCAGAAAATGGTAATCGCCGGGAGGTATATTACGGAAAGTAACACTATTGGGATCCGTCACCGTATACCATGCATCTTCAAGCCCTTTCAGCATATAAGCATACTCCACCTGATTGACTAACGCATAATTCCGTATATTAAAAGTGATATTGAAGCTGTTCTGCATGTAACCCAGCCTTACTTTCGACTGTCCGTCAATAGCTACCACTTCTTCATTGCTTCCCGCATTGCCTAAAGGAGCAAATATCTTCATCTCTGTAATGACAGCCGCAGGAGCTTCACGTTTTGCCAGAACAAAATCCGGATTAAAATGGCACAATCCGTTAATAGAGCCGAAATAAATCTCCCCATTCTGATCCTGCGCTACACTACCACTCATAAAGTTTCCCATCGGCACATTATCCCAGTGGTCATAATTATAGAAGATTCCTTTATCCTGCACTAAACAACTGATTCCCCTATTTGTACTCACCCAAATATTATGGTTAGCATCTTCCGTTATAGCAAGTATGTGAGTATTGGTCAAACCTTCTTCACGACGGTAAACCTTATATTCCCAATCGGGCAATGAAGAAAAACATACCAGCCCTTCTCCTGTTCCGACCCATATATTCTTCCTGCTGTCTTCATAAATAGCATTGATAGTATTGGAAGGAAACAGGTTCTCAATATTAAAAAGCTTGATATCCTGTAACTCACTATTCCCCACTCCCAGTCCGCTGCCAAAAGAACCTACCCACAAATGTCCTTGGGAATCTTTCAGGACACAACGAACCAGATTATTCTCAAATTCATAATGCCCTATAATCTTTTTATCAGCCAGATCGACCTTGTAAATGCCACAACTGGTACCAATCCACAAAATACGCTGATCGTCTTCATAGAACGAACGGATATCCTCATGTTCTATTTCTCTGAGGAAATTCCGATAAAACATCTTTCTTTTTGCATCGTAATAATTCACACCACCCATAAACAAGCCAAACCACAGATTATCTTCCGAGTCACGCAATGAAGCCAATACGGAATTTCCTCCCATATCTTCTGTATCTTCCAGATAAACAGCTACCCGCTTGCCTTTATCAAAGACATTAATTCCGCCTCCATCTGTCCCGATCCACAATTTGTCCTGACTATCCACACAAATGCTACTTGCTGTTTTATTATTCAAACGGCTTATGGAGTTCTGATTGGGAGAATAGTAATAACCGCTAAACAATGGTGGTTCATAGCTTAGGAAATTTATGCCGCCACCCCATACACCGGTCCATATATTCTTAAATGAATCCTGAAAAATACACCTCGCACTTGAGTTAGACAGACTGTATCCATCGTCTCCTTCCCTGATATAATGAAATTGGGTCTGCTCAGGCAACAGGAACAAACGTTGCGACAAGTCCATTATAGCTATTCCACCAAATTCCATGGCTATCCACAACTTATTGCCGTCAAGCTGCCGGATGTCATAAATATAATGTGAAAGATTCCCATCTGAATTAAACTGAATAAAATTTTCCGATTCCGGATTAAACAATGCCAATCCCTTATTCGTACCTACCCAGATATTATGGTTCATATCCTTATACACACATCTCACTTCATTACCCGGCAAACTATTCCGGTTATTCGGATCATGAACAAAGTTTCTTACCTTCTTATCTTTTATGGAAAGAATACTGAAGCCGTGATGTACATGTCCTATATACAGTTTACCATTACCTCCGTCGGCCACAGTCCAGATATTATCACTTGCCAGTCCTGGCACGGTTGCAGTATTGTAATGAGAAAAATGGCCGGTTTCTTTATCAAAGTATTCTATTCCTTTCCAATAAGTAGTTACCCACAAATTTCCATCATCTGCAGCAACAATATTGGTAACATCATCCGTAATGATGCTTTCAGGTGCAGCCTCATTATGCCGATAAAATGTAAAAGTATCGTTTACATAATCATAGGCATTTAGTCCGGCTCTTTGCGTACCAATCCACAAAATGGAGTCCTTCGGATCGTCCAACAGGCAGTTCAATTCATTTCCTGTAATACCATATCCGTTCCTTATTTCATTCTTATAGTAAGTAATGAAACGTGTTCCATCGAATTTATTCAAACCTTCTTCGGTTGCAAACCATAGAAAGCCCTCCTTATCCTGGGCTATACTAACTACATAGTTATTAGATAATCCCTTCTCTATCCCTAACTGCCTGACAGCATAAGGCTGCGCTGACAAAAGGATAGGTATCAACAAGAAATAAAGTAAAAATCTGCTTTTCATGACATCAGTTTTCTATTGCAATTCAAAAATAGAAATAAAATCTCTATTTCAGATACACAAATCGTTCATTGCACGATTTACATCCCCTTACTGCAAGATTTATACAGTTTGAGAAGCTAAATATAGCTTACATTTGCATTACCTAAAAGTGATATTTTAGTAAAGAATGTATCAATTGTTTAACTTTAAAAGTAATATTTATGAAGAAGCATTTCTTTAATGCCACCCTATTCTGGGCATTTTTATCGCTGGCTTTATGGACTACAGGATGTAGCGATGACGATGGCTATCCTGATGTAGACGGACAAGCTCCCTCTATAGCATTGACTGCCGACCACATCCAAACAGCAACCGGTCGAACGTTCACGCTTGCAGGAACCATTACAGATGCTGATGGAATTTCAACTATTCAATTGCAATGTGCTGACCTGAATCTCAACAAAACAATCGATTTGATCGAGATTTACGACAAACCTCTGGATACCTACGAGTTGAGTTATGACTTTAAAATCCAAGCTAATGAGATTGGCGAACAATTCACAGTAAAAGTAACAGTAACAGACGTAGGCGGACGTACCGTATCACAAGATGTACGGGTAACATTAGACGGAGACTTTGAAAATCCTGTGTTTGCTATTGCACCTGCAAACGGTAGCATGGTTACTGCATTATTGAGAGAGGGTGAGACCCCAAAATTCACTATGAATATCTCAGTAACTGACGATCGCGCACTGGATTATCTTATGCTTAACATTGAAGGCATCGAAGAATATACAAATCTGAAAGTGGATGCTGATGGCAGCAAAGCCTTTGAACATGCCTTTGAGATTACAATGCCTGCTGAAAAGAAGGATTATCCGATGACTATCACTGTTTACGACAAGACAGGAAAGAGCTCAACCGTTGAATGTACTGTATCTGTAACTGATGTACAGGACTTTGAAAAGATGTACCTTGCTGATGTTGCTACTGAAGCAGAACTGAATAGCGACGTATTCGGAGTACCGATGCGCATTGGCCATGTAGGTGAATACCAATACCAAGCTCTCTATTATTGCCAGAAGGCTAATACTGAAATCTTCTTCTTGCCGCAAAAAACAAGTTTCTCTCCTATTTGCTACGGTATCGACCCGGCAGATGAAACCATGCTGACTGATAACCCGGTGCTTGCCAAACCTATTGTTTTGACTGAAGCTAATGTATATTATAAAATCAATATCAACATTTTGCAGAAGACGTATGAAATAGAAACTTATTCACTCGAAGATGCTACGGATCCATGGCCTGCAAATATGGTATACGGATTACCAACGATGGACAAATGGAATGACGGCGGTAGTACAATGATGGACTTTACGTTCGGTATGACATCGAGCAATCCTACTGAGGTTGTTTCTTTCAAACAAGATGCCACCAACCCGCACCTCTTCTATAATGAGCCGGTGACACTGACCGGAGGAGAATCTATGAACTTCATCATTCACAATTATCATACAGATCAGTGGTGGAACTTTGTACGCTGGTGTAGTGATACTTCAGAAGACCCCGAAATCTTCGGTTATTATACCGGAAGTACATTCAAAAATGAAAAGTACACCGGACCTACAACTACACAGGATGTCTGGTCTAAACCCAGAGTAACCACCACAGGATCCTACCAGTTCTGGTTTGACTCCCACCTGGGCAGAGCGAAATTAGTACGAGTAAATTAACCTAATAATAGTCTGACAAATGAGAAAGCAACTATTAATTGCATGTCTTTTATTACTGTCCATATGTAGCTATGCGCAACAGGTAACAGTAAAAGGTATAGTAACTTCAGCTACCGATAAGGAGCCTCTGATTGGAGCTACAATTCAAGTGAAAGGTGCCGGTACAGGTACAATAACTGGCATCGACGGTGATTACACGTTAATGAACGTGCCATCGAATGCCGTGCTTGTGTTCTCTACAATTGGTTATGACACACAAGAAATCAAAGTGAACGGACAGACTACCATCAACGTTGTGCTGTCGGAATCCTCCGAGTTGCTGGACGAAGTGGTAGTTATCGGATATGGTGCCGTAAAGAAAAGTGACCTGACCAGTTCTATCGCCACAGTTAAAGGAGAAGAAATCACCGAAACTGTGACTGGTAATGCCATGGATGCCTTACAAGGTAAAATCAATGGTGTACAAGTTACTAGTGGTGGTGGTCCGGGTACACAACCCAAAGTACTGATCCGTGGTGTCACTACAGTCAACGGAACCGACCCGCTCTACGTAGTAGATGGCATGCCGGTAGGTACAAATATCAACTTCCTGAACAGTAACGACATACAGTCTATGGAAGTTTTGAAAGATGCTTCAGCTGCTGCTATCTACGGAACACGTGCCTCTAACGGTGTAATCCTGATTACGACCAAGAAAGGTATCGCTGGAAGAACAAACATCAGTTTCAGTGCATCGGCAGGTTTCCAAACATTATCCAAACCCAAAGTGGCAAATGCGGCTGAATATAAGGAAGTGTTCAACACCCGCTACACCAATGATGGAGGTACCTCTATCTGGAATGATACCGGTGCTACTACCAATCCTAATGGTACTGACTGGTGGGACGAAGTAATCAATAAAACTGCCCTGGTACAGAACTATTCGCTTAACATTTCCGGTGGTAATGACAAGTTGGTCTATAACCTCAGTTTAGGCTATTTCCGCAATGATTCACAGTACGATTACGGATACTGGGACAAAATCAATGCCCGCCTCAATACAGAATATACTTTCAACAAGTACATTAAAATGGGTTTTGACATTGCACCCCGCGTAGAGTCATGGGATGATACCCCCAATCTCTTTTCGGCTGCCATGTCAATGGACCCGACAACTCCCGTGTTCAAACCGCAAGATCAGTGGGTAGACAATGAGTTTAACAACTACCAACGTTCTTACAACAATCAAGAATGGAATCCTGCCGGTTCGTTATCACGCCAGAATGGTCATTCACGCGAAATGGGTGCCATTGTGAATACCTACCTACAGATCAACCCTATTGAAAAACTTACTTTACGTACGCAATTCGGAGCTAATGCTCATTTCCGCCGCTCAGATGGATTCACACCCGAATTCTATATCGATGCTTTGGAACAGTCTACATTGAGTAATGTTTCCCGTGAGATGCAGGAATGGCTCGACTGGAACTGGACTAATACCGCTACATACTCTGATACTTTTGCCCAGAAACACAACATCAATGTGATGGGTGGTTTCACAGCAGAACGTTTCGCATGGTTCCAAGCAAAGGCTTCACGCGATGATGTGCCTAATAACATGGACATCATGCAGGAAGTGAATGCCGGCACGCAAAATCAGAAAGGTGACGGTACTACCACCTACAGTACGCTAGTTTCATATCTGGGACGTATCATGTATAATTATGATAACCGTTACTACCTGACGGCATCAATCCGTGCCGATGGTTCTTCCCGTTTCCCCAAAGGTAACAAGTACGCTATCTTCCCCGCAGTATCTGCTTCATGGCGTATTATCAGCGAAAGCTTCATGCAAGACCAGAAGGTATTCAGTAACCTGAAGTTACGCGGTGGATGGGGACGTGTAGGTAATCAAAATATCGACAATGACGCTACCCTAACCTTACTGGGACAGGCGGATTATGTATTCGGATCAACTCCCGGCCGTGTGCCCGGTACCATGATATCAGGTGTAGGAAACAATCAGTTGCAATGGGAAACCGTGGAAGACTGGAACGTAGGTGTAGACATGTCATTTCTTAATTCCCGTTTGGGTGTAACTTTTGAATATTTCCAAAAGAAATCCAGCAACATGCTTTATCAGAAACAGAATATCTTCGCTATCGGTTATCCCGACTGGAATAGTACCGTATGGATGAACATCGGTAGTATGAAAGCTAGCGGTTGGGAATTGAGTCTGAATTGGCAAGACAAGGTATCTGACTTCTCCTATAATGTAGGTTTGAATCTCTCGGCTGTGAAAAACAAGGCTATCAAATTTTCAGGTGACGGCCCTATCCAAACCGGAGGTTTCAACAGCGACCAGATTATCCGTAACGAAGACGGAGGTTTGATTTCACGATTCTACGGTTATGTAGCCGACGGTATCTTCCAAAACTGGAGCGAAGTATATGCACACACCAACGAACACGGAAAGCTGGTACAAGATAAGGCACAACCGGGTGATATCCGTTTCAAGGACTTGAATCATGACGGTGTACTGGACGAAAACGATAAAACATGGATCGGTAATCCTTATCCCGATCTTATGGTAGGCTTGAATTTGGGCTTCAATTACAAGAACTTCGATTTCACAGCTAACTTCTACGGTACTTTCGGTAATGATATTTTCAATAAGACTAAAGGATTGTATTCAGGTGTGAGCGGACAAAACGTCTGGGCAGGTACTTTGGAAAAAGCATGGCACGGCGAGGGTACCAGCAATGATATTCCACGTTTGTCATACAATGATTTGAATCAGAACTACACACGTGTATCAAGTTTCTTTGTAGAAGATGGTTCATACATGCGTTGCAAATTGTTACAAATAGGTTATACTCTGCCCAAGAAACTGTTGCGCGGAACAGAGTTGCGACTTTCATTCTCAGCACAAAATCCGTTCACCATCACCGGTTATTCGGGTATGGACCCTGAACGTCCGCAGATTGGAAATAACGGAAGTGTAATCGAGACAGGTATCGATGGCATTGCCTATCCTAATCCACGTACATTCTTATTTGGTATTGACTTTAAATTTTAATCCTTGACAACAATGAAACAGATATTAGCAATATTGACATTGATTGCCTCGTTGACATTCACCTCTTGCGAGGACTTCCTGACCGAGGAAGTACGCGGGCAACAAAACCTCGATACTTATTTCCAGAGCGTAGAGGAAGCCGAGTCATTCATCACCGGTTGTTACCAAGCTATCACTTTTGGTGGTTGGTGGAACATTAATACCGTATGGTTGCTTTCCGAAATGTGCAGCGATGACGGTTGGATGGGAAATACTTCACAAAGCCAAAGCGATTATATCTCTTTGGCACATTATCAGGGTACAGGTCAAAGCAACGGTGCCATCTCAAACTTCTGGCAATACCGTTATAAAGGTATCTTACGTTGTAACGTAGCCGTAGAACGTATCTCACAATCTGAATTTTCAGATGAAGATATGAAGAACCGCCTTACAGGAGAAGCACGATTCCTGCGTGCATATTTCTACTTTGAGCTAGTGAGGAACTTTGGTGGCGTACCTCTCGTTACGAGCTTCCTGCTGCCCGAAGAAATACAAGGTATCACCCGTGCTTCTGCCGAAGAGGTATATAAATTCATTGAAGACGATCTGAAAGCTGCTGCTGAAGTACTGCCGAAACGCAGTGAATACGCAGCCTCCGACATGGGACGCGCTACCAGTGGCGCCGCTCTGGGACTATTGGGTAAAGTTTATCTTTATCAGGAAAAGTGGCAAGAAGCACACGATGTGCTGAAAACAGTCATCGACAGCAAAGAATACAAACTGCTTGAAAACTTTGGTGATGTGTGGAGCGTTGACCATAACAACAGCGAGGAAGGTATCTTCGAAGTACAATACATGTATGACGGTACTTATTCTTTAGGTGGTGCATTGACAGTAATCACCGGTGCACGTAACGGTCCCGGCGACGGATGGTCTTGGGGACAACCTACCGCCAATCTGGAACAGGCCTATATCGATGCAGGTGATACCGAACGCCTTCGTTGGACTATCATCAAAAGCGGATGTACCGAAATTGCCGGAGAAGATAACTTTGATAAATTTATCGAGAACAGTAAAGACATGGCCAATTACAAGACTTATATCGAGAAATATAATTGGGATCCCAATTGTTATATAATCGACCCGGCACAACATAAGTCTGCACGTATCGTCCGGAAATATTTCGTACCCATCGACAAACGTCCGGAAGTGTACAATATAGACAAGATTCCTTTGGATCACCGTATCCTGCGATACGCCGATGTATTGCTGATGTATGCTGAAGCCTGCAACGAATTGAATGATGATGCCACAGCGCGTAAATACCTCAATGAAGTACGTAACCGTGTAAATCTGGCCGATGTAAAATCCAGCGGTAACGATCTTCGCAAAGCCATCCGTCTGGAACGTCGCTTGGAATTGGCGTGGGAACAAAACCGTCTCTATGACATCCGCCGTTGGACTGATGATAATGGCAAGAAAGTCATTTCCAATCTGCTGGGAGCCAATGGTACTTTCGTAAAATATAATACTGATGCTGCTACTCGTGACCTCTATGAATGGGAAAACCAAGGTGAAGCAAGCACCAAAGGTATCAGTTTTGATGAGAGCCGCGACATGGTATTCCCCATTCCTTTGTACGAGATTACTATGTCCAATGGTTCAATTGTTCAGAATCCGGGCTGGAATTAATCCCTTCCGGATAAGGAAACAGATTGTTACAGTGGTAAATTCTTCAATAGGTTAATTCCATATTTTCTGCCGCGGGTAGTTCACAGGATTATTCGCGGCAGTTTTTATAAAACAAATATCATGAAATTCAAGCACTATATTTTTTCTTCTCTACTACTTGCTTTCACAGCCTGTAGCGACGACACCCCCGGCTCTCCGGAACCCGAACCGGAACAGCCCGGCACAAGTGTCGAGAAATTGGTTACCATCAATGCCGGACGTACCTACCAGACCATTGCCGGATTCGGAGCATCTGACTGCTGGACACCATCCTACGTAGGCAAGTATTGGACCGGAAGCCGTGACAAAATCACCGAACTGCTTTTCTCATCAGAAATACAGGCAGGTAGTCCTAAAGGCATAGGTCTCTCCATGTGGCGTGTAAATCTGGGTGGCGGAAGTGCCGGTC
This sequence comes from Bacteroides sp. AM16-24, assembly GCF_003471885.1. Lineage (NCBI taxonomy): Bacteria > Pseudomonadati > Bacteroidota > Bacteroidia > Bacteroidales > Bacteroidaceae > Bacteroides > Bacteroides sp. AM16-24. The sequence goes on along the minus strand of NZ_QRKI01000009.1, from coordinate 117,848 downwards.
AAGGCGATGCAAGTGGTATCACTGATAAGTCACGCCGTGCCGAATCCTACCTGACAGATAATCTGGAACTTGACTGGACACGGTGTGAAGGCCAACGTTACTTCCTCAACCGCGCCAAAGAACTCGGTTGCGAAAGCATCGTACTCTTCAGCAATACCCCGCCCGTACAATACACTTATAACGGCAAAGGTTTTTCTAATCGGGGAAGCGTATCCAACCTGAAAACCGAACATTATACCGATTTCGCCGCCTACATGACCGACGTAGCGGAACATTACATAACCGAAGGGTATCCTGTAACACATATATCGCCCGTCAACGAGCCACAGTACAACTGGGATGGCGGTCAGGAAGGCAGTGGATGGACCAATGATGAAGTAGCTGCATTGGCACGCGAATTGGATCAAGCACTCACAGAACGCAACCTGACCACTGACATTCTACTGGGTGAATCGGGTGACTGGGAATATCTCTATAAAACCAAAGATGACGCCAATCGCAGCAACGTATTATCAGCCTTCTTCACACCCGGAGCGTCATCTTATGTAGGAAACCTGAGTCATGTGAAGAACCTTATCTGCGGACACAGCTATTGGACCGACGGTACTTGGGACGGTATGCGTAGCGTACGCAGACAAGTAGCACAAGCTGCACAAAAATACAACATCGACGTATGGCAAAGCGAATGGAGCATGCTGGGAGACAACTACAGCAACACAGAATTCATAGGCTATGATAATGCCACAGAAATGGATATTGCATTCTACATGTCGAAAGTGATACATAACGACCTCACGGTAGCAGGAGTATCCTCATGGAGTTACTGGACTTCTATGGACGTAGCCCGCTGGGGACATAAAAACCGCTTCTTGCTGATATCACTCGTACCTGGTGGCGGGATTGACGACAATAATGCAAATATTGAACAAGAAGGTACCTTCCAGCCCACAGCCACACTCTGGGTATTGGGTAATTATAGCCGTTTCATCCGCCCCGGTTACCAACGTATCAACATGACCCTGACCGAATCGCTCAACTTCTTTGGTTCGGCATGGATAGCACCGCAAAAAGACAAAATAGTAGCTGTCTTCACCAACATGTCCAACAAGAACGTCCGTTTGAGCGAAACGCACGAAGGATGGAGTAACGAAGCTACCTCCATTACTACCTATACCACTACAAGCAATAAAAATCTGACAGAAACCACCATATCCGGCGGAGAATCTGTAATTTTGGAGGCAGAAAGCGTAACGACAGTAGTGTATAATCTTAAATAATCACCCCAATGAGAAACGCTATATTTACATTGGCTATTTTTGTAACAGCCCTGCTTGCAGCCTATCCGGGGCAAGCACAAGTATCATTCGGAGAAGCCACAAAGTTCAACGACGGATGGCTTTTCCGATTGACTGATGATTCAACCATCGTAAACCCTGCTTTTAACGACAGCGAGTGGCGTAAACTCAGGCTGCCGCACGACTGGTCCATTGAAGGACAATTGTCACCCTCACTGGCCAGCTGTACAGGCTACCTACCGGGTGGAACAGGCTGGTATCGCAAGCATTTCAACATCACTGACAATGCCGCACGCCATTACATCTACTTCGAAGGAGTATACAACCGTAGTGAAGTTTATCTGAACGGTCACCTGCTTGGTAAACGCCCCAATGGTTACATCTCGTTCCTTTACGATATGACCCCATATTTGAAAGAAGGTGACAATGTATTGAGCGTACGTGTAGACCATAGCCGTTATGCTGATTCCCGTTGGTATACAGGATCGGGTATATATCGTGACGTATGGCTTATTGCTGCCCCCCAAATACATCTTGCACAATGGGGCACAGGCTGGTATGCTACTTCTCTGACTGACCGACAGGCCACCATAGCCGTTGATATGGAAGTACAAAAACATATAGCTACCCATGATAAACTTGAGTTCTCTGCTACACTATACGATGCTGCGGGCAAGCAAGTAGCACAATGCCGTACTCGCGTTTCCGACGGGAAAGAAGGTGTCACCAAAGAAACCCTCACACTGAAAGTAACTAAGCCTCACCGCTGGAACCTGAATGATCCCTACCTCTATACACTGAAAGCTGAATTGCTCAGTAATGGAAAGCGCATTGACGGTTGTGAAACCAATGTAGGACTTCGCACACTGGACTTTGATCCTGATAAGGGCTTTGCACTGAACGGTAACTGGATGAAAGTGAAAGGAGTATGTCTGCATCACGATGCCGGCGTACTGGGTGCCGTAGTGCCACCGGAAGTATGGGAACGCCGTTTGAATAATCTCAAGGAGATAGGAGTGAATGCCATCCGTATGAGCCATAACCCCCAAGCTCCTATTGTATACGATTTGTGCGACCAATTAGGTCTGCTTGTCATGGATGAAGCTTCCGATGAATGGGAATTCCCAAAACGTAAATGGATCAAAGGATGGAATAAAGGTGAACCGGGCTTTGATGGCTCTTTTGACTTCTTTGAAGAATGGATTGAACAGGATGTTACCGATATGGTACGTCGTGACCGTAACCATCCGTCCATATTCCTATGGAGCATCGGCAATGAAGTAGATTACCCGAATGATCCCTATTCCCATCCTATTCTTGATGGAGCACAAATCAACCAACCTATGTTTGGTGGCTATAAGCCCGATGCACCCGACGCCATGCGTATCGGAGTGATAGCCAAACGCCTGGCAGCCCGCGTACGTGCTGTCGATACTTCTCGTCCTGTAACAGGAGCTCTGGCAGGTGTCGTGATGTCCAATGAAACAGAATATCCTGATGCTGTTGATGTAGTGGGATATAACTATACAGAAAACCGTTATGATGAAGACCATGCCACTTATCCTAAACGCATCATTTACGGTAGTGAAAATGGCTCAGGACTTGATGCCTGGTATGCGGTTAAGAATAAAGAGTTCATCTTCGGACAGTTTATTTGGACAGGTACAGACTATCTTGGTGAGTCGGGAGCATGGCCTTCCCGAGGGCTCTACACCGGATTGCTCGATTTTGGTAGCTTCCCCAAGCCTCGCGGACATTTCCGTGCTTCACTGTGGAATGAGAAACCGATTACTTATATCGGCACTTATCCCATACAAGCCAGATTCAAGAACTCCAAACGCACTTTCCTATCACCCGATGCATGGGATATCTGGAACTATGATTCCGGTCAAGAAATACGCGTAGTTTGCTATACAAATGCACCGCAAGCACGTCTGTTGCTCAATGGGAAAGTAATAGGCGACATGAAGCCTTATGATGAAAAGAGTGGTATCATTTACTGGGATATTCCCTATCAGGTAGGCGAACTGAAAGCTGAAGGCTGCGATACCAACGGAAATATTGCTTCAAGCTATTCGATTCAATCTTCCGGTCGTCCTTATGCCCTTCGGGTCAGTGCAGACCGCACTACTCTTTCCTGCGACCGTGCCACGGCACATCTCATTGTAGAAATCGTTGACGAAAATGGTACAATCGTGAAACTTGGAGACAATGATATCACTTGCACTATCGAAGGTCCGGTACGCCTGTTAGGGCTCGAAGGTTCCAATAACAGCGATATGAGCGATTATACAGATAATCATCATCGTGCCTATCACGGCCGTTTGCTTGCCTATATACAGACCACCGGTGAACAAGGACAGGTTCGTGTAAAGTTCACTTCACCGCTCCTGCAAGGAACAGAAGTTCTTTTGAATGTTGAATAACCTCTAATATATAAAACAGAAAATGATGAGATACAAAGTATTATTACTCGCTTTAGCAATAACTACTTCGTGTTCGCCACAAGCTAATATAAACTATCAGATTATTCAGGAACAGCCACTGCAAGTCATGGAGCATTTCAGTGCTTCGGATGCTTGGAGCATGCACATCATTGGCAAATGGCCTCAAGAGAAGCAAAATCAAGTAGCAGACTGGTTATTCAGTACAGAAAATGATGCTAACGGAAAGCCCAAAGGAATCGGGCTTTCCTTGTGGCGCTTCAATGTAGGTGCGGGAAGTACGGAACAAGGAGAAGACAGCCAGATAGGTTCTCCCTGGATGCGCACCGAATGTTTCTTACAGCCGGACGGAAGTTATAACTGGGACAAGCAGCAAGGCCAGTGCAATTTCCTGCGGTTGGCAAAAGAACGGGGAGTCAATAAATTCCTGGCATTTCTTAACTCTCCTCCTGTCTACTTCACCCAAAACGGACTTGCTACCAATACCGGACGCGACGGTACACTTAACTTGAAAGATGAACATTATGAAGACTTCGCCCGCTTCCTGGCAAATGTGATAAAAGGAGTGGAGGAGAAGGATGGCATCAAGTTCGATTACCTTTCGCCTTTCAATGAACCGGATGGTCACTGGAACTGGATAGGTCCGAAACAGGAAGGTACCCCAGCCACCAAAAAAGAGATAGCACGTGCCGTACGCCTCATCAGTAGAGAATTCGTAAAGGAAGGGATTGACACAGAAATCACCATCTGTGAATCATCGGATTACCGTTGTATGTTCTCTACCCACATGACTAATCACGAGCGCGGATACGAAATACAGTCTTTCTTCTCACCAGACAGTGTAGATACTTATCTGGGAAATACCCCGAACGTATCGCGCCTCATCGCAGGACATAGTTACTGGACAAATACACCGCTCAATAGCCTGAGAGATTACCGTTGCCAATTGCGTGATACATTAGATAAATACAAGGTTGACTTCTGGCAAACGGAAACCTGCATCATGGGAAATGACGAAGAAATTGGTGGTGGAGGAGGATTTGACCGTACCATGAAAACAGCGCTTTATGTAGCACGTATCATTCACCACGATATTGTTTATGCAGGGGCGCGTAGTTGGCAATGGTGGCGAGCCATAGGCGGTGACTACAAAGATGGATTGATACGTGAATACACGAATCCGGATTTGCAGGATGGAAGAGTAGAAGACTCTAAATTGATGTGGATATTAGGAAACTACAGCCGCTTCATACGACCAGGCACTGTACGTATGACTATTACGGCAACTGATAAGTCCGGACAGATTATTCCTGAAGGAGATACCGACCAGAAAGGTCTTATGTGCTCCGCCTATAGAAACACGAACGGACAATGGGTGATGGTAGTTATCAACTATGCTGATCAGGAGCAAGAGTGTACGTTCCGTGTGAATGATCCGAAAGTCAAATCATGGCAAGGCTATCGTACCTCCGATATACCGGGTGAAGACTTACTACCCATCAAGAAACTAAACAAGAAACAATTGGCAATTATTCCTGCACGCTCTGTCACTACTTTCGTTTCCGAAAATTGAGAGAAGCTACAAGTTACGAGCTACAAGTACCTTTCGGCGTGACAGCGCAGCCACTCGTAGCTTGTAGCTCGTAGCTCATAACTTACTCGCAAACACTCGCGCGATGAATATCTACTACTGGGCTTACTTTATTCATTCTCCCTAACAGCGTTTCCGCATTATGGGTAACTTTAAAATTCATTTCCTCTTCATACAGCGGAATTACCTGATAAAAGTTCACCTCCTCACCATTGGGTAACTGGCAAACATCCGCACCTTTCTTCACATTTTCAGGATTAATCAGCATTATACCTGAGAAGCGGGTATTTTCGGCAAAGGGTTCACCATTCGGCACTGTATGCCCCCAGCCCAGCCAGGAGTCTTCTCCTATCGGCAAGCGAGCAAGTATCTTCAACCAACGCAATGGCCAGTAATTCTTTTCCGAATGATCATAGACATCCCAATCGGCAGGAAGGTATATCACCAGCTCCGCACGCTCCAATTTATATTCCGCCAGTTCTTGGGGCACATTCATCTGGTGAGCACCCATACCGCCGGTAATCAATGTATAGTAATTCCTCTTGCGCGTGGGCTCTATAATATAAATATCCACATGAATATCGGGTGAGGCTATTTCATGGAAGACATTCTTTGATTTACCGAAATACTTGTCGATATGAGCTTCAAGAGCATCCATCTCTTCGGCCTCATACATTTCAGGATTGTAGGGCGATTCTCCGCTTTTACACAAATCTATGAATTCCTTCACATCGTCATCATCCGGATCCAACTCCAAAGAATGTTCAAAAGCTTTCTGTGCCTTTTCCAACTGATTCATATAATAATAAGCATATCCCAGACGATAGAACCAAAGTGCGTCTTTATCTTCTTCTTCTACAGTAAGAAGGTAATCAATGGCCTTGAGATACTCTTCCTGATTATTATAAGCGCGTGCCAGAAGACCTATTAACTCTGCATTCCACTCTTCTTCGGGAATTGCCAGAATGGCATCCACTATCTTCTGCTCCTCATCGTCCGTATGCCATTGCTCTATCTGTTCAAGCAGTTTGTCATACTTATCTTCCTTGCTTGCAGTCAGATGTTCGACAAAGTCTGTAGAGAAAGCCATAGTTTCTCCTTTTCCTTCACACGAGATTGTGAAAAGGGTAAATTGATGTTCGGTGATAATCTGGCATTGGCACACATATTCACTGTCGCTTCCATCCTCTTCGCCATCCAAGTCGTAAAGCCTGCATTTACCGTTATTGAAGAATTTCTCCTCAACCAGTACATTCTCATTATCTTCCAGATAGTTCACCTCATCATCAGGAATGGAATAAGCCAGCGTACGCACCACATGCCAGTTTTCATCTACTCCATCATAATAACCACAGGAATCTTCTTCTTCAAAATAGAGGTAATGACCCGGAAGATCAAAACTGAGATTCCCCAGTTTATACGTTACTTTTCCTTTACGGTAACCTATCGGAAATTCATGCACATAGTCCGGCAAGAAAGAAACATCTACCGGTTCTTGCTCCGCTAAACGGCAAAGCAACAGGTAATCTTCTTTCGGAAAAGGAAGGGAATCATCCATTTCGACAGCTTTCTCAAGATTCTCGATAATAAAGGCATTGATTTCCTCATCTGCATCACTGCGGGCGGAAGGCATGAAATAACAATCCTCCCACAAGGCACTCAAGGCAATATTTCGATAGAACTGAGCATCACGTTCTTCATTATTCCACATGAAAAACTCATTTGCCAGTGTTTCAATGCCTTCGTTTTCTATTCGCTCCATGAAATGATACGGATTAATACGTCCGAAAGGTGAAACAACTGTTCCTTTCACACCCTGAGGTATGTACTTATTGTGGTCCCAACAGATAGCAGACATATCAGATCCCTGTTCCATACGTTCGCAGCAAAGTTTCATAATAGCCTTCAACCATGGATAGAAATGCTCGGAACGCATCCGCTCAAAATCTCTGTGCTCGTAATACTCCGTATCATCCTCCACCTCAAAAGAAAGTTCGCTTTGTCGTATCAGTTCACAGGCAATTTCTGTAGCGTATTTGTGAAAACCCGCTCCCAGCAGATTAGTCTGACAATCGCCTGCAATAACTATCTCATCTCCTTCCGGTTCATAATTAAAGAATATATTTCCCAAACGACAAAGAGATAACTCAGAATAGTTTTCTGTATGGCTGGCAGATATATTGTTCCGGGCTGCAACCGCATCCAAAGATTCCTGAAAGGAAGAGATATTTTTGCACTTTGTTGTTAATCTGAAACCTATGCTCATAATAGTAATATCTTTATTATTAACGATTTATTATTTAATCTTCTGATTCGTCATCCTCCGCTTCAAACAGCCTGTACAAGTCGCAATCCTGACGGAAATCAGAGAGATAGAAACGATATTGAGGATAATCCTTCAGGAAAGGGATTATCTTTTCCATAAATGCCGGCTTATCGAATAGCAAAAGGTCGATGTAACACGTACCTGTACCAACGGCACCGCCTAATAAAAGTCCCAGGCCTTCCGGAGAAAGCAGTTCTTCTGAAAGCCGGTCTTCCAGTTCGTAGCGGAAATCCAGGGCTTTCTTTGCATCTCCTTCCTTTTCGTTCTCAAACGGGAAGGCAATGAACATAGCCTGTGCACCGAACCGGTTCAGTTGATCGAACAACTCAGTAGAACCGTTATAATAATTAGCTACCAAAGGTTGGAAGCATGAACTGCCTGCAACTACATCAAAACGCAGTTCTTCGTTCTCCTGCGGCTCGAAACGATAGCTTGTATAGACTTGCTGCGGATTATCAAACACTTCCTTATCATGGGCTTTCAGAGTATCTACGATATATGTCCTCAATGCAGGAAGAGATATTGCGTCTTCAAGCGGAGCATCGGCACGTTCCACATCGGCAATATATTGGTACGACAATCCCTCACCCAGCATAATTTCCATCATGATATAATAGGCATTGTAACTTTGAGCTTCTTCCAGCGAACATAAGTCTTTTTCATAAAAACGGATACTGAAAGCATTGATATCTTCCTGATAAGTAACGGCTACCTGCACCTGATCCATAGCCACATTTACGCCATACATGCCAAATGAGAAACTCGAATCAGTACCTTGGTTGAAAGGGAAGAAGTGCCATTTGTCCTTGAATTGCTCAGGCAACTGCGACACAACATAGGGATAGAGATAGAACAGGGAAGAATGACCTTCAACAGAGAAAGTAAATTCATAGTCCCCGCCCAGATTGAAGTGTACCTCTTCGTTTATCAGATTTGTTCCGGCCGCGATAAACTCCACTGCATTTTCACTATCCGACTTCCCACGGTTCTCAACGATCTGCGACAGCTTCTTTTCATTATCAGTAAACCATTTCCAGAAGTCCTGTACACGTTTACGAAAAGGAATCTCAGTATGCTCATCAGTATCTGTCCAAGCATCAATTTTCTCTTTTAATGTCTTATCCATTATTTATTGCCATTTAAGTTACCAATTCATAATCTCACTCATCCCCAAAGATAATGATAAGAGTTAAATAGCAAAAACATTCACATAACAATCAGAAATAAAAAAATAAATTCACCTCTGCAAATGCCCTCAGAGCACTTACAGAGGCGAAAAATCGTTTCTTTTAAATAATCCGTCCCTCCCTTTTGACATTTTGTTTTTTTTGCATATTCAGAATGCTTTCTTTGTGTACGGAAAGAAGGGAAAACGTAAATTCACAAGTGAAAATCCATAGTCAGCAGATTAATAATCCGATACAAAAATACCAACAACTCTAAAAAAGCGAAAGTATCATCTAAAAGTGCCTAAAACAGCTTCTTTCTGCCGGATATACAGATGGCTTGTTTCCGATATATAGATCGCTTGTATCCAATCTATATATCGGATGTGTTGCATCTATAGATACTGTATGCCGGATGTATAGATCCTACGTGTTGGGAATAGTGATTCAATGTATAAAAAGCGTATAAGTTGTACATAGAATGCAGAAATAACGTATTTATATGCATTAATTCAGAAGTAAATTCTCTATTCTCTGCTTTTATGAGGATACGCTTGTCAGTAAAAAAAGCATTTTAGCGACACTTATTTCAATATTTTGCAATCTTTCTGACATTGATTAAAAATCCAATTCCTGTCCCGCTAACTTTATTTTGTACTTGCCAGCATCAAGACGGCATTGTTATCGTTCAGTTCGTAAACAGTCTTTTCAATATTGCTATCGTAAACGTTGCTCTTGGAGTTCCAACGAGCATAACTAAGTTCAACTTCATCGTTTGTATAGGAAACATTCATTTTGAAGTAGGGAACCCAAGCTTCTTTTACGCTGTCCCACTTGGAAGCTTCCTTGCTGGCTACGCGGTTTTCGTTATCGTAAGTGTAGGTGTAACGGAGGTGGCGGAACAAATGACCGTCTTCGTTCTTAAAGATGGTCTTCGCGGTCATCAGTTCACCGGTCATCTCTTCATTCTTTACGTACTGGGTAGGATTGCTTGCACTTGCAGAGAAGTTCATTACACTTGCCATTACTACTACCATCATTACCACTGCTTTAGAAATTAAGTTCGTTTTCATAATCGTTATTTTTTTATTGTTATTACTTCTTGTTTTTTAAAAGGAAGTTTTTGTCAACCGCCTTCGACTATATATAGTCAATTGCCGTGCCAAAACAATAAAATGCTGATTATCAACGATTATACATTTTCAGGGAGTGTTCGTAAACGGACAAGTGTCCGCACAAAAGCGAACAATAAATTATTTATATCGCCTAATATACCTATCCCTACCCGATTCTCCCCTTACTTCAATAGAGCATCAATCTTTGCCGCCGTCTTCGGATAACTGGGTCGCAATGCAGTGCCATAATCCACTATAACCCCATCACGGTTAATCAGAAGGAATTGCGGTATGCTGTTCATGCCCCAATGCTTCATGATGCGGTGATAGTCATCGGAGGTCGCCCAATCTTCCGAATAGACGCACTCAATATTCTTCCCCTGCAGAGAGAAACGCTCCAGAACCTTATGGTATGCCTCCCTGTCTCTACTTCCACAGATACTCACCATTACCACATCTTCGGGAGAATTTCGTTTCCGTAATTCCTTCAAAGGCTCCATTTCTGCCAGGCAAGGGGGACAAATCACTCCCCAGAAATCAACATAAATCACCTTGCCTGCATACTTTTCCAGAAGATTATATACGGGAATCATAAACGGCATGTCCTTCCTAGCAGCCGCCTCATCAGCATTATTGCCATAGAGCATCTGGTGGGATACCTTTCCGGGGGCTTTCAGATAATCTGCTTTATCCTCATATAATTCAAGTATGGGTTGCCTCAAATGGGGAGCCTGCACTATAGAGTCGAACTGGAGCCTGTAATCAGCCAGACAGAGCGTATCGTTGTGGCATAAAGGAACGGCCACATGTTGGAGATATAAATAGGGCAGGATAGCATTATCCTTGCAATCCTTCATAAGATCTGCTAACTCAAAATCGCTATATTTTTTTCTGGTGTGATTGCAATAGAGGAAAAAATTCACCTTTTCAGTAAGCGGAAACAGACCGGCAAAAACGGTTTTTCCCGAAAAGAGAGGGTTAAGTTTTAACATCAATGCCATATACAGACTAACGTCCTTACCCTCCGACGCCTGCGACGTAGCATAGTTAAAGAGTGCATTGTAATAATCTATCCACAGCAAATCCGCCGTATATTCTTCAACCTCGGCACCCGGAGAATGTTCCTTCAGGAAGTCGGCACGGCGTTCCCAACGGCTGGTATGCTCTTCTCCCAATTCCTTTTCAGATTCTTCGAAAGTGCTCCTTGGATTACAATAATAAGGGCCACGATAATATCCACCTAAAGTGAAAAGAGCCATATATTGGTTCAGATCGCCGGAAGTTCCCGTAATCTTGGGAGACAGCAAATTACTGAAGTCAATCTCTACAAACAGACTATCGCCCGGATGTACAAACAAGTGCTCCGCATAATTGCGAAGAACAACTTCGCGAACGGGAGCGTAAGGACTAAAACGGAAAGTGAAAGTACCGTCATCCGCTATGGGGGAAGTGTAAACAGTCTCCATTTCAGACAGATAAGGTATCACAAGCGTCACCTCCTTTTCCTTCGGATAGACCTCCCTATTCAAGACACGGCCTGAGATTATCACCTCTTTTGCCAAATCCTCATTATCCTTCTGAGCCTTACAGCTAAGGAAAGATAAAAAAGCAATCAGTAAGCATAGATGCTTCATACGCATTTTATGATTAATCAATGAATAATAATTTCAACGTACCGTTACAGACAGACTCTTTGTATGTCCGGCAAACTCGGGTGCATAAGCCGATTGCACGGTAGCAATACCGGTCTGATAAGTTCCCGGACGGTCTATATAGACTTTGTATCCTATCTGAACAATGCCCTTCCTTAGTTTGTCAATAAAGAATTCGGCAGAAGCATCACGCATCACCTGATAATAGCCAATAGCATCGGAATGGCGATATCCCGACAACGCCTCCTTTGGCTCCATGCAGGCGGCACGCGTATCTTTTATCTGAATGAAATCCATATCCCGGTCTGCTTTCACTGTCAGCCGGACGGTAAGTTCATCTCCCACATGCAAATCTGTTTTTGAAGAAACTTCCTTGCCATCTCTATAATAAGTACGGGTGATTTTCAAGCCGTTGCCTTTTGCGGATTGCAATTGATCCATATCTTCCAGATATTGGGCATATACAGCCCCCCAGCCTATTCCTGCGCCCGTGTGCGCTATTTCTATTTGCCGGGTTTCAGCCTCATCACCGGAGAACGAACGGCGGGCATAACCTAATGCATCATCGGGAGTCACCACTTCTGTTCCGGATATTTCCGCTTTCATAGCGCTGCTCTCTGCCAACTGATTATCATCTCTACCCAGGAAAGCATACACAGCATCGGCAGTAGCTACCGGATTGTCCCAGGCCTGCACTTGCTTCTGTTTAAGCAACCATTGCTTCATTTCAGCAATCGCCAACGGTTCTTTCAGAATGCCGGACAGGGCTTCGATGGCGGCCACCTGCGCCGGAATTCTATAACTGTTCCGGGAGTAGCGGGCTTTCGGAGTATCGAAATAACGTCCCATCCCGGGTGTGGCAACGGAATATTCCAGAATGGAGCGGGCAAGTTCGTTCGCTTTGGTCGTTTTACCTGCTTTATGCAGTAGGGTAGCAATAAGCGCCCTATCATAAATGGCATCAGCCGGAGGGGCTGCCTCCAGTTTGCCAATCATATACGAGTAAGCTGTTTTATCGGCCCGCTTCGCAACTTGCGCATCCAAAGCACAGATATACAGATAATGCAGGGATTGCTCGCCGGGCAATCTATCCTTATCGCCCTTCTTTTCACTTTCCTTCATCTGCCTGTATTCATCCAGCCATTGGGTATGGAGATAATTCACCGCCTTTTCGTACATTCCCTGTAGCGGAGCGACAGATACGCCCATCGTCCGGAGCCGTGCCAGCATTTCTACAATCCGAGTGGTGACGTAGCGGTTGCCCGACATCCCTTTATACCAACTCCAGGAGCCGTCGGGGAGTTGCAATGCTTCCAAACGGGATGCTGCAACCTGATTACGGTTGCCCATTGTGTTCAGGTCGAACAGAAGCGCTATGCTTCTTTTCTGCTCCGTCTCATTGAGGGCATCCGCCAGCCAGGGAGTTTCTTTAAGCAGCAGATCTTTCAGGTCTTCTTTATCACTGAGATTGCCTGATGATGAACCGCCCTGCGCTTTCCAGCTTTCGAATACCTGCCGGATGCGGGGATGGGTATTGATAATGGTGGTGGACAATGAATTGGCATAGTAAGCACTTGCCCACGACAAGGCATCTTCATTCAAAGGATTACCAATGACGGGCAAAGCCTGTATGGCATACCAATCGGGATTGGCAGTCAGTTCCACCGTCAGGCGTTTGTCGGTAGCGGTTTTGCTTCCGTCATTGAACAAGCCGTCCAATGCAACCGATTTACTTTCCGCACCGTTCAATTGCACGGGTATTGCCTCAGTCACCCATTGTTTATCAGACAGAATCGGAAGATAACGCTGCTCGCCATCACTGAAATTGCCTCCCTCAGCTATAATCCGGCAAATCCAGACCGTAGCTTCATCCGGGGTTTCCAGATCAAACGATACGGAAACGGTTGCTCCGGCAGCCGCACTGAATTCGTGTTCGCGGGTTGACAGAACCCGGTTTGTTTGCGGGTCAACCAGTTCCATTCGGGCTGTTCCCCGGATGTTTTCTTCCGACAAGTTGATTATTCCTGTACTGATGACCGCTTTATCGCTGACACGGATAAAGCGGGGCATATTGGGCTGTACCATAAACGGCTTGACGGCTTTTGCCCGGGCTGTTATCTGCCCGTAATCCATACCCCGGGTATGGGCAAGCCCCATGAACTTCCATTCGGTCAGGCTTTCGGGCAAAGTGAAAGACAGGCTTACGACTCCATTCGTATCCGTACGGAGGGCGGGATAGAAGAAAGCTGTTTCTGCAAAGTTCTGCCGGAGAGGAACGTATGGCGAACCATCATCCAATGCCACAGCATCAGAGCATTCAAACACTGCTTCAATGGAGCTTCCGTCTTCTACTTCAAAACCGTCATCAGACAGAGTTTCAGCATCGAGGCTGATAGTTACGGGCTTCATCATCCTGCTATCCTGCTTTATACGGAAACTACCCTCAGGACGCGGACCCCGCCAGAACGGAGCATTCAGAGTGCTATACACATCCCACCAACGAAGACCGCGCAGAGTGCTGCCCGCATAGGGGAAGTTACTATACATCCAGATGGAATGACCTGAGAATATCAGGTTTGCACGGACACTGGGAGTGGAACGGGGAAAGTTCAGATTAAAAGCCCAGTCATTGACGTACAGTTTATCGAGGGAAGCGTCATAAAGAGTGGCAAGCAATTGCGCATCGGCCGCTTTCTTGTCGGGATGCGTGATTTGGAGTTGCCATTCTTCCTTTCCCCCCGGTTGCAGCTTATCACGGAAAGTAATCCATTTCAGTTGCAGGCTCTTATCCGGGCGGGGACGGGATATCTGCACTTGCTTGGTGTATAGTTTGCTCTCGCGCATAAAGGCGAAGTTCACGGTGATGCCGTCTCCATATTCCGGTTTATAGGGATAGGTGAACTGCCGGATTTCATTATTGAGAACCATCCGTTTGGATTCAATGCGCTTGTCGCCACAGAAGACATCGTACAACAGATAGACATCTTTCTCACTGCTGCCCACATACAGGCTGACGGGATGCCCGTCATTAAACTCTGTCCCGTCCTGATAGAACCACTCCGGTGAATGTACCGGCAGGTGACGGTCTGCCAACGAAAAGAGAATGAAATCCTGCCTTGCCGTGCAGATTCTTCCCTGTCCGTCGAGGGCTGACACTTCCATAGTGTAACGTCCCGGAGCAAGGGCCAGTATATCGTCGGGAACAAAAGAGCGGCGGGTTTCTACTGTGCGGCGGCATACCTCATTGGTTTTGTTTCCTTTTTCGTCCAAAGCATACACCACGCAAGTGGCTTGAAGCGTTACGGGCTGCCGGTTTAGATTCATAGCCAACACCTGTATGGTTTCCCGTTTCTCGCGAGCCACCTTTGGGCGCAGACCTTTAATCTGCAAGGCTACGGACTGTTGCCCTACCGGTAACGACAAAGTACCGCTTTCCACCTCTCCGGTCAGGTTGATGACCTCAGCCGTTATTTTGTAGGTGTAGTAACGCCCCGGTCGGTCGGGCTTGAAATCATCCGGTTTACGCAGAAAGACCGGGAAGCGGAAATTACCGGCTGCATCAGTCTGCACTTCACCTACTGCCAGAACAGTTTCATGGTCCGAAATCCTCCAGAATTCATTCTCCGAACGGGTGAGTTTATAACTGAGTCTGCACAGTCCTACCGGAGCGCCTGCAAATGTTTTTGCTTCGCCGCTAACTAATACGGTATCTCCCACGTTATAAGTGGCCTGATAAGGATGGAAGACTACATCAAACGTCGGACGCTTGTATTCATCCACACGGATATAACGGTTTTCACCGCTTTCTACCGACAGTTCAAACTCTCCCGGGAGAAGTGTTTCGGGAAGCATAAAATCGCCGTAAAAAGCCCCGAATTCGTCTGTAGCAAGGGAGAGTTTGCCAATCTCCTGCCGGTTGGCATCCCGCAGCACCACATCCTTGCGGACTCTTGAGAAGACGCGTATCGAATCACCCGATTGCTCATACGCTATCCCCGAAACATGCACCACCTGTCCGGGACGGTATAAAGCCCGGTCGGTGAAGAGGGAAGCATGCTTTTCCCACTTCCGAGAGGCGGGCACATTATATCCCGCACCCGAGAAACCGGCATAGCTGATTTCCATATAGTCGGCACCCGGCTTACGGACGTTTATTCCCAGCCAGTTTCTTTCATCGGGCGGGGTGAGGGTAACAGTTCCTTTGCTGTCCGCAGGATATGCTTTAACCAAACGATAACCTTCTCCCTGCGACACACGGTAATAAGCTACTTCCGTGCCTGCCACCGGATGTCCCGTCAGGCGGTCGATGATATTGATTTCCTGTTTTCCGCCGGGCAATCCCAAGGATATGGCTTGCAGGGAGGAAACATAAGCTTTTCCGTATGCTGTATACTTGCGATGGCCGTCGGGGATAGATTTTAATATGTAAATGCCTTCGGTGGGAAATTTATAACGCAGCAAGGTATCTGTTTCCATATAATCCGGAGTGGCTGCCAGTTGGTAATGGCGAGTGCCGACCAATTTACCGTATCGACTTACGGTGGAAGCTGTTATTTCCCTTTCCAGGATATTGCTCGTGACGGGCAGATTCATCCGGTAAAGTTCTACGGTCAGCCCAGTCAGATTGCGGTATTTTACTTTCAAATCCACTTCTTTCGCCGGGTAGGCAAAGGGGATTTCTACCATCAGCCGGGGAGTGAGCACTTCTGCAGCTTGTTCTTTCAAATCATTGGCAGAGGGTGATTGGGGATATTTTTTTAGTCCGGTTTGGGCGGCATGCAGTTTGGCGGTATAATCCTGCATCCTGTCGTAGCGCTCTGCCAGTTGGCAATATACCTCTCCGCAAAGCGGGGAAGCGGAGAACTCTTCGGCCCATTGTTTCAGGAGGGTTATTACTTGTTCGTCGGTCAGCCTCAGCTTTTCATTTACACCGCCGCGGCTGATGTCATTCCCTTGGTAATTCAGTTTATCGAGCATTAGCAATAGGCGGGCATCCGTCATGCCTTGCTGTTGGTAGAAGTCGATCAGCCCGTCATAAATGGACAATATCTCGGTTTGTATTTTCTCGGCTAACACGGGATTGACAATGAAATAACCACTCAGCCGCGAGATGGCCTGCCGGGCAAGCAACTGATACATATTGTCGCCGCAATACTTCCCGCTCAGTTCTTTGCTGACAGTCATCGGGCGGTAATCCGCAGCGGACTTCCGTGAAAGTATATCTTTATCTTGCAGTGAAAGGCGGAAATAAGCAATGGCAGCGTCTATGGCAGCCTCATCCCTCTTGCCGGTATCGAGGGTGTAGTATCCCAGCAGATGATTCAGTATAGCTTTATACACCGGGTCTTTTTCTTCCGCCACCCAGGTTTTCAGTCCGGATAATTCACGATCCAGACTATCGGGGGTGATGTCGATAGATAAGGATGCCTTTGTCAGATGGGCTTTCATCATCTGGGGCATGTTCTTCTCCTGTTTGGCGTGCTCGTAAATCTTTTGCAATTCTTTGATTGCAGATTCAGGTAACTGCTTTTGTTCCAGAGCTTCAACCTGTTTCCACATTTGTTCGTACGACTGAGCGGAAACCCGAAGCGGCAGGCAGATAAGAATGCTTATGATGCCAGCCCAATAAAACATATTTTTCATCTGTGTTTTGATTAATGTCCGACAATTAACAGGTTCATTCACAAAGATATATTTTTTATCCGTAGGGTAGCGAGGCTGTTCAGACTTAATAACATAACAAATGCCAATAACATGTGTCCACACAAAAGCGAACAAAGAAATTTACTACAGTCTCAATGAAGGAATACTCGAAAACCTTACTACGGTCCCACAAATAGTCTTCCTCCTAAATTGAGAGAACTCATAGTTAATCAAAAAGAAATTCGAAGAATCATCATTTATGTTAGTAAAAAACGAGTAACTTTGCATAATAAAAGAATATATTATGCTTTTTGCAGAAACAAGATATTTGGATTATAAGTTCCCCGAACCTCAATATTTAGGAGCAAAATTTATTCATCGAGGATGGATTGCACAATTCATTCCTGAGGATGCTAATACGGTATTGGATGCATTCTCGGGTTCGCAATCTATTGCATATATGCTTAAACAATTGGGTAAAAAGGTTGTGACTAACGACTTTTTGAACTTCAATAATTTGATAGGAAAAGCACTAATTGAAAATCCGGGATATGTTCTCAATGAACGGGACATACACATTCTCTTTTCTGAAAACAGTGACCCGATAGAATTTAATCTGATAGAGAAGTTGTTTTCGGGTTTATTTTTTGTCCCGGAAGAGGCTGCTTTTGCTGATAGCTTTCGTAGTAATGTACACCGTTTAGACAATCCGTATAAACGTTCATTAGCTTTGGCTGTAATGTGCCGAAGCATAACCCGTAAGGTTACTATGGGGCATTTTGCTCATACGCAAGCCTTGGTATATGCTGCTGACCCCGCTCGGGTCAAACGCAACCGTAGTTTAATTCGTCCTCTGAAAGAACTGTTTATGGAACTACTTCCAGAATATAATGCTGCCGTTTTCGATAATAACAGAGAGAACGTCAGTTACAATGAAAACATTCTTGATTTGCTTCCCAAATTGAGCGAAATAGACTTAGCGTATTTCGATCCGCCATATTGCAACAGCCATGCCGATTATCAGTCATTTTATCATCTGTTGGAAACATACGTGGAATATTGGAAAGATAAGAAGTTTATCAATGGAACCAAGCGTTATGAACCGAAAAAATATAGCGGATTTGACAAGAACAGCGAGGCTCTGTCGAATCTTCGGCTGATGTTTGAACACGCCCGTCATATCCCCACTTGGCTTATAAGTTACAATGACCGGAGTTATCCTGATATTGATACCATGGTAGGTATGATTGAGCCTTATCGTAATGTAAGGATTGAAAGAAAGACGTATAGTGCCGGACGTGGAGGGAAAGGTAGCGTGGCAGGTAGTAGTGAAATACTTTTGGTATGTACAACAAAATAGATTCTATACGCTATGACAAATTTTGAAAAATGGGACAAGGAGTTCAGAGCCCAAAATCTATATGCTTTTAATCATGACATAAACGGATTGCTATGGCTCAAGGTACGTGCTGTATGTCGCAGCAAGCAGATTGAACAATTTATTGTTGAGAATAATATAACCCTTGCCGCTACCAAGATTGCAGAGCAGAATGTTGAGCTGTTTGGGAAACTTGAAGGTATGCCAAATGCAATGCAGTTACTTGACGACTACCTGAAAGTAAAAAGTCATAATTGGTATGACGCCATGGGCATTGACGAAGCCAAACTCAAAGCAGATTTGTATAAAGTGCAACATTATGCCTGGGGTGGCGATCAAAACAATTCGTTGGATAAACACTTCGTAAGTAGATATGTGAAAGTCATCAGCAATTATGATGATTTGGTAAGTAAACAAACAGAGATAGCCGACAATGCATGGCATTATGTGCAAACGAGCTGGTACAACAATTGGACTTCGTACCTTATAGAATCACTGTTTAAACGCCATGAAAAAGTGATCTCGGCCGTAGGAGAAATCAAAAGTGTAGACTTTTTTATAGACAATAATCCAATAGACTTGAAAGTCACATTCTTTCCCAATCAATATATGGATGAAAAGTTAAAAGATAAACTTGGAAAGAAAGAACTTACGTGGCTCAAACAAAAAGCAAAGGAAGTTGGTATCACAGTGGATAATACCTTATCCGAATCACAACAAATGTATACTCTTTCTGAAAAGTTATCAGAGATAGGACGCACTGACATTCTCGACGAATTGAAGACTAAACGAAAAGATGTTATAACTGATGCACAAGCAAATACAATGGAACTCATGACATGGTTATATGCCAATCAAGGAGAAATGCGATTTGGCGCAGAAAATAGATTGTTTGTAATTCTTGTTGATACGACAGATATGAGCCAATCGTGGAAAATGAAACGCGCCTTTTCATTAATTGAACCTAAAGTTAATGACTATCTGAATTACTTTAATGCAAACTCATTGAAAGAGGTTAATTTTACATTTAAAAAGGATCGTTATAAGAGTTTGGCAGATATAGTCTTTGTGGTGAAATAATTCCTTCCTGCACGGAAATGTCTTGTAGCTATGGTTGTTTTCAAGAGAATAACCATAAAGAAACAACCGATATGTACAACAAAATTCTATAGAGTATGAAACATTTAAAAATTGCATTTATCGTAATAGCCGTATGCGCCGTTGCCTGGTGCGGATTACGCATTTATGCCAAGCATTTTTACAACAAAGGACCTCAAGCGGAGTATTTCTATCTTTCGGAAATACCTGTGAAACCTTCGCAGTTTGAGGCTGATTTTGAGGAGATACACCAGATAGTAATGGAAAACTATTCACTATACCAAGCCAAACATCTGAATATGGATTCATTATACCAGACATACATTACCCGTGTCCGCCAGGCACAAACCACCACAGACTATGGATTGGCAGTACAAAAGTACATTTCCGCCTTACAGTGCAGTCATGCCATTTCCTGCTTCAGGACGTACACGGCGAGACAATTTCCGGTCCTCATACAAGATTCCTTATACATCAACAAGCCCAATGCCTATCTGACACAATACGGATTCAAGGATAAAGACTGCATCATAGCCATCAATGAAGTTCCTTATAAAGAGTGGATTAATCAGTACGAAAAATATGCCGAGGCATCTACTGACGCATGGAGGCATCTGAAATCAGCCCGTTACGCATTCACCAGCTATGCCGACACCCTCCGAGACTATACGTTACTGAGAAAGGGCGATACACTGACAATCTCTTTACCCTTGAAACGAAGAGACTACTTCTCTGATGAAAAAGAGGTAACCGTAGAAACCAGAGTTTTGCAAGACAGCATCGGCTATCTGGCCATCAACACCATGATGTCCCCCGTGCTGGAAGATTTCAAAGTAGCTTATCCTCAAATAAAAGACCTTCCCTATCTCATTATAGACATCCGCCAAAACGGAGGAGGCAACAGTGGCAACGGACGGGATATCTGCAAATATTTTATCCGGAAAGAGCAACCGCATTGCGTCAGCAGTCAACTAATGCAACCCGAAGCAGATGCTTATAAAGGAAAAATCTATCTGCTGACCAGTACTATCACCTGCTCTGCCGCCGAAAGCTTCACAATAGATATGAAAGAAAGCGGAAACGTAACGCTTGTCGGTGAAGCCACCGGAGGAGATACAGGAAATGGTCCTCGCACATTCAGAACAAAACATGGTACTTATTTGCGAATACCCACCCGTCAACCGGATTTGTCACCAAAAGGGTTTCCTATGGAAGGGATGGGAATTCCTCCCCATCATCAAGTATCTCAAACAATTTCCGATTTCATGAACGATGAAGACACCGCTTTGAAATATACCTGCAGACTTATAACAAAAGGATAAATATTTACGGACCAAATTACCGCACCTAAAGTCAGACATTACACTTTATTCCGAACATAAAGTTACAAAAACAGTACTTTTACTAACAGACACCTTTCTGAAAACACCCGAAACAGAATCCATTCGTACAATCTATAGAATATATATACACGCCTTTTGCATAAAGCAGGCAGTATATGCAATACCTATGCAAGGAACTATACTTCTTACACGAAGGAACTATATATCTGAGGCGCACAATCTATAGATGTAACGCACACAATCTATAGATCGTAAACGAACGGTCTATAGATCGTAAACAAACCATCTATAGATGGGAGACAAACCATCTGTATTCACTGCACAGACCATCTGTTTTTCTTTTATTAGAGTTGTACATATTTATGTATCACGCTATCAATCAACAAAATGTTGATTTTCGTTCGTTTCTTTCCGTTCTTCCTTACATCGGGACGGAAATATCGCATTCTCGTTATGCATAAAAAGCAAAGTGTCAAAACGAAAGTGATGCCCGCATTTACCGGCCTTGGCAGGATAAAACAAATTAGCTACATTTGCAAACTCAACATAGAACAATACTTAGAATATGCAACCTGACTTAAAGGAAATCGTAGAACAATATGGCGTCATGGTATCTTCCATAGCACACCGCATGATACAAAACAAGGAAATCGCTAAAGAAGCGGCTCAGGAAGTCTGGTACGAAATCATCAAAAGCATAGACTCCTTCAACGGGGAATCCGGGTTATCGACATGGATATATACAATATGCAAACGCACCATACTGCGGTATGCCCGGAACGAAAGAATAGCCACAATGAATGAGTTGAGAGAATTTCGCGAACTTCCCGCCATTGATTATAACGGGCAGGACCGGGACGAACAGGAATGGATAAAAGCATGCTGCGACTGGTGTCTGACAGCCCAGAACCATTGCCTGACGAACGATGCCCGGTTGATATTCATATTCAAGATAAACCTCAACCTGCCGTACAAGCAAATCAGTGAAATCATGGGCATGACGGAAGAGAGCGTCCGTCAGATTTCCTCCCGCTCCATCCGCAAGATTACCCACTTTATGAATGACACTTGTCCGCTATACAACCCGCAGGGAACCTGCAAATGCCGGATATGCAAGCAAGTCACCTCGCTCAATCTGGAGAAAGAATATACTGCCATCAAGAAGATTATTCGCCTCGTCGACGTTTGCCAACGGCTCGAAAAAGAACTTCCAAGAAAGAACTACTGGGAAAAAATTATTCTCTGAGCTGTCACAGAATGGAAAGCTTGCTCACTAACTACTATGTAACCTGTTGACGGAATTGGTTTATATCCGCTACAGTTATGAAGCAAATGATTCAGTAGTACTATCCGTCATCCTGAGCGTAGTCGAAGGATCTCTTCCCCTACTGTATAGCGCAGCCTTATGCCAAGAGAGTAGATTCTTCGACTACGCTCAGAATGACGGATAGTCCGCAAATCATTTTGTTCATAACCGCTCTGAAATGAACTAAAGATTGCTGATGGACTTTTTATTAATTTACTGATAATCAGCGAATAGCATTTACCAACTGTTTACTGTAAAATGTAAAAGCATTTACCGCCGTATGTAACGGCTTTTACCCCTTATTGTAACGACCTTTACCGCGGCATGTAACGGTCTTTACCTCAGCATGTAAATGGAGTTACCGTGTGGAGTGAACAAAGTTACCATTTGGGGTAAACTGAATTTTCATGAAAGGAAAACGACTGTGTACTTATAAAGGTGAAGTAAGATAACCCATAACTGGTATAGAAAGAAATGAAAGAGTGATAAGGCGGTAAGGTGATAGGGTGATAAAGTAGCTGCGCTATATATCACAGAGTGTTATACCGCTACCACCTTATCACCCTACCACATTATCACATTTTGTTCATATCCGCTACAGAAACGAATTAACTCCGCCAACGGTACTATGTATAACTTAAATAAACTAATTATGAGCAAGATTGATTTTTTAAAAGAACAGATTATTGAATCGCGGAATTTCGTGAATCGTTTAGTATCAGAAGTTCCTGAAAATCTGTGGTACACCATCCCCGAAGGCACTGACTCCAACTTCGCATGGCAAATCGGACATCTGATTATCAGTCAGAACTTTCATGCCATTACCTGCATCACCGGAAGGAATGAAACCGTCAGCAAACTTATTCCGGTAATTGATTACGTGAAGGTTTTCAATGGAATGGGTACATTGCATCGCTCCGCCGAAAAGAATTTAATTCCTGTAGCAGAGCTAAAAAACAACTGGATGCTGTTCATGAGATATGTATCAGCAGCCTGTCCCGCCTGGACGACCGTATTTTATCAGAAGATTTAGAGCCTATTCCCTTCAAACATCCGGTTGCCAATAATAAGTATGAAGCCCTTGCCTGGTGCTTCAAGCATGAGATGTGGCACAGTGCCGAGATGGAAGCGATAAAACGGGCATTGGGGCATCCTATCAAATGGATGTAAACATACTCAATCAACCAATGTCTCTTTCAATAATTCAAAATAGTGCGCATCACAAAATGCATCATTCTTATAAATGGATTTATGCATGATACCTATTTTGTTGAATCCGGCCTTTTCTAATACACGCATTGAAGGAAGATTATATTCGAATACAAAAGCAAACACTCTGATTATAGGAGTATGCGCAAAATAATAACGGATGGCTTCTTTCAATGCGTCAGTAACAATACCCTGCCCCCAATATGGTTCACCGATAAGATAGCCTACTTCAGCATTGAAGCGCTGCACATCACTTTCGGGCATGAAGCCGATATTGCCTACAGCTTTCCCATTCACTTCAATACAAAAATCATGAATACCTTCTTTCTTGCCGATAATTTCCAGTACAGCCTGTGCATTTTCTAACTTATAAGGATGCGGAAGGGCATCCCGGCAATTATCCCATACCTTTTTGTTATTGAGTTGAACCGCTAATGACTCGGCATCAGATGCCTCCCAGGTACGAAGGATATAATTTTCTTTTTGAGCAATAATCATAATTGTATTGTTTTATTTCATCATCTGCAAAGTAAGCATAATGCCCTTACAGTTCCTAAAGATTCTCGTAAAACCTCTGATAACTCAAGGATATTTTACAGACAAAAGCCAGAGAGCCTTTCAGCCTCTAAAAGTTATACAGCAGTTCTTCCAGTGTAATGCCACTATCCGCCCCCATCTTCTCCATACGGATACGTTTCAGGCGCTTCTTCACCGAATCCCTCTCCAGATGCATCACCTGCGCCATGCCCGACTGGGATAATTGCATTTTCACCATACAGCAATAGCGCAGATCATCTTTATTCAGACTCGGATAGGTCTGTTGCAGGCGTTTCGTGAAGTTATTGAAGATGATGTCGGCATTCTGCACAATATCATCCCAGTCTTCATCGGAGAGAATCACATTTCCGCCTCTTTCTATCTCCTGCACCACCTTCTGGCTGAGTCTCCTAAAGAAAGTTTCTTTCAACTTAGCTTCCTTCTGCTCCATCTCCACCATACGCCGGAGGTTTTCGGAAGTGATCTCACGTTGCTGCGCCAATTCTTTTTCCTTTTTTACAAGCTGATGCTGCTGCGCCATCAGGCGATTACGGTTACGGCGATAGATGAAATATACCGCACTTGCCACCCAAACCAGCAGCAAAGAGATTGTAGTCATCCAATACACATTACGCTGCCTTTCCGCAGCCCGGGTACGCCAATACAGGTTTTCTACCGAAAGCTGTTCGTGTTTGTAAAGCTCTTGCAATGCAATGGCTTCCTCAGTATAACGATACTTGCGTATGGTATCGGATAATTCAATGAAGCGTTGTAGCATAGGATAGGCATCTGAAGCACGGCCCATCTTATGATATATTTTCGCCATATTATTATAGGCATCGGCCACCGAAGAAGGATTTGGACTGGAGATAACTTTCTGAAAATAGTGATATGCCGAATCATATTGTCCCAGTTTCCCAAACAACTCCAACTTTACCCCATAGAGCGAAAGAATTCTCACAGTATCCTTAGCCGGACGAAGAGCTATTGATTTATTTATATAATCCAGTGCTTTGGCAGGCTCTCCTTGCTGGGAATAGATACTACCCAGATTTGTATAGATGAAAGGAAGCTGCTGAGGAACAGAATCGGCTAAAGCCGCCTCATAGGCCGCCTGAGCATAGTAAAGGGCGCTATCCAATTGATTCAGAAACAAATATCCGGTAGAAATATCGCACAAGGCCATATTCTTATAGAACATGTTTCCCAAATCCAAAGCCGCCTTCAAGGCTTCTTTGGAATAACGTACCTTGCCGGAATATTCTTCCTGATTCAGGCAGACAACTCCCAACCAGGTATTCACCCGGTAGAGCTGCTCATGATTACCACTATTTTGCAGAAAAAGTAGAGCTTTCAGAAAAGATTGCATGGCATCGCTCATCCGGTTAAGCCGTCTGTCCAGGTGTGCTTTGCAGTAAAGGGTCCGTTCGGCATAAAAAGAATCGCCCGATTGGCTGAAATATTTAATAGCCGGTAGCAACAGGGTATCTGTAGCTGCATTCAACTGTTGCTTCCTGTGAACAGCCTCGGACATCAGCAAGGCATAAAGTGCATAATCGCGTTTCGATAAGTTATGCAACGGTTCTTTAATCTCATTCATCACTACTATGGCACTGTCTGTCTCCTTTTCTGCCATCAGTTTCTCTGCCAAGGCCACGCGATTATCAGGTCCACAAGAAACCAACATACCGCCCCACAGGATTATTCCTATCAAACTCTTCAATCTCATCTTCAATATCGTGTTATTCATACGAATCCATCATCACTTCTCCAGTCTCTCCATGAATCAATATCACTCTGGCCATATCCGGCTGAATGGAATCGCGTATATCAATCTCCCATACCGGAATACCTTTTTGCCCGTCTATATACTGATTTACACTGACGTGGGTAGTATCTGATAAATTAATATTCCTCAGTTTGGCAAAGATATGAATATCCCTCCATCTATACTTAAAAGCTTTTTCACTTTTTTCGTGCAAACAAGAATCAGACGCCTGTGCCTGCTCATCTTCAGGAAAACGAACTTCTACTTTTTCCGATGCTTTTGTTGTGGTCACCGAATTGATCTTCCGTATTACTCCCCATCCCAGCCAACCGTCCTCCAACTCCATTTTGAGATAGATGCCTCGTTCACCGCTAAGCCGGTATGCAGAGTCAATGGGCAAGTAGATGCGAGTGTAACGGTCACCTTGTATAAATATCTCCCCGTAAGAAAATGTATTCAGTAACCATGCAGCAGAACGTGGATTGTGACTCTTACGCGTCCGGTCGTGGGGAGCGATATTGACAATTATATACTCACGGGTCTGTACCCCGGAAGTAAAACAACTGTTCAGCCAGAACAGAAAAACCACCAGTATATTGGTACACAACCCTACTACGGCAGCTCCACACATAAAAGCATAGACAAAGTTTCTCCAATGATACCATTTCCCTGTACTTCTCCTACGGGTATACGCCATCCAACTGCACATCGTTATCGCCATAAGCACAGCAACAATCTTCTGGTTCAGCCCTAAATAACCACCGGAAGAAAATGCGGTATGCATCAACATCTCTTCTTCCGTATGCCACACCCTGCAATGTAGAAGGAAAAGAAAGACGAAAACAGGCACTATGATTTTCCATAGCGCCACTTTTTTCTGCGTATCAATCGTTTTCCGCATCCTTGAGCATCTGCCTAATTACATCCGCATGATCGAGATAATCGTTTCCTGATAAGGTCAGGACATTGGTCAGACCGATAATATTGCTGTCAGAATCGTAAGAAGTCAGTAAGCAATACATCTCCTGCCCTAATTTATCCTCTTCCACATGAATCTGAACCGGTGCGCTGTATGCTCCGGGCAACTCTGCCAGATACTCAAAGTCTTTTCTGAGAAACGCTTCCAGGATTCTGTTTATATCGGTTTCATCGCGCTTGAACTTCTTCAAACCCACCTCTTTGATCTTACCCCCACTCTCACTATTATAATAATCGAAATTGCTCAAATACGCTGCAAGCAAGCATATTAACACAGCAATTACTCCGACCGTCCGAACCAACCAACCCGCTACAGGGATAAAACCAGGAAAAATAACAATAATAACAGCGACTACAGCCAGCCCATAATAAAGCATCGGCTTAACATTGTTCTTTCTTTTTTCAAATTTCACCGGATTTGCTGCATAGAATTCGCCCATATAGCTTGGGTAGAGTTTTGTTTGATTTTCCATAAATATTACTTTTTATAATGATTAATAATAGTTCCATCTTTCCTGGTTATCGTATGAAAACAAAAGTAAAAAGTAACCTGTAAATAATGAAACAATCGTGGGGGATAAATGAAGGGGACAACCCACAAACTAAACAACTGTTTTTCAAATAATAACTCGATAGAAAGGATAGACAAATAAGGGGACATTTGCATAAAGGGACTGATTCCATCAATAGCTTTTCATAAAGAACCAATGAAGGAGCAACATTACCTGCTACCAGACATATACTTTCTTGCTTGTCTCCATATTTTTATAATTACTACTATCTGATTCACTTTCCCGAACCGGATAACATCTTTTTCAGGAATCAGATATTTTCTCTGGTTCATCTGCAAGAAAAGCAACTTCCTTTATAACTTGTATTCCAAAAAAAAACGGGATGATGAAATTTATATCTCATTATCCCGATATTTACATTCTTAATTACTAATGTTTCATTCTTCCAGCATCAGCCCCACACCTTTCACCGTTTTAATGCTGACTGATGAATCTTCAGCTATCAACTTACGGAGTTTTGTGACGAATACATCCAGGCTGCGGGAAGCAAAATAATCATCTTCCGTATTCCAGAACTTATCAAGAATGGCTTCACGACGTACTACATCCCCTCTGTTCTCACAAAGCATTTGCAACAGTCCTGCTTCACGGGCGGTCAATGTCTTGTTTTCACCGGATGAATGTTTCAATATGGCGTGCGTAGCATCAAGCACATATTCCTTTCCAATCTTGTAACATTCGCTTTCGTCCTTACTCTTTTCACCTTTGGAGAGTTTCAACAAAGCATGAATATGGGCATCCAGTTCTTCGGGAATGAAAGGTTTCTTGATATAATTGTTGGCTCCCAACTCATAGCCTTTCAATACATTTTTGGGAGAAACCAAACCGGAAGAAAAGATTATAGGCGTCTCTTTATCCACCTCACGGATACGTTTCACCATCTCATAACCATCCATGATGGGCATTTCTATATCCGAAAGAATGACATCGGGACGATGCTCCCTCCACATTGCCAATCCTTCTTCACCATTGGCAGCTGCCAACACCTCATAGCCCTCTATGATATCTTCCAATCCGCTCTGAACGATGTAACGCAGGCTGGGATCGTCCTCAACTAACAATAACTTTATTGTATCCATGTCTTTGATATGAATTGTATTAACTTCCAGTTGTATGCCACAAAAGTAATAAATTATTCGTTAACCCGAAGATAACATTGCGATATCATTCATTCTTATGCTAATTATCGCAAGCATGCTCTTCACAATAGGATATGCACAACAGACTCGCACAACTGGCACATCTCAATGATCCGGTACATATCAAGAAAGATTTAGGAAATCATTTTATCGGAAATGAAAACTTTGGCGGTCTAATCGTAGGGCCTCCACCAAAGTCACCGCCGCCGCGTTTATCAAACACCACGTTGCGCAGAATCTCGTACATTATTCCGCCTACATCCAACCCCAGCTTAAACTTCTCGAAGCGATAATAGGGTATCACAACGGGAACCGTCTGCCAACCTCCACGCATGGCATCGTAATAGCGCTGGGCACCGACCTCCATACCAAAACGTTCGGACATATCAAGAGACATCGTAGCACCATAACTATTAGTGCTCATCCCGTAAGAATTACCGATATCATACGAACCGAAGACATTGAAGGCAACCCGGTCGGAAGCACGATAAGTCAGCCTACCCGCAGTACTGAAGGCTTGCCCGGTGATACGAGACATATTTATCTTCATGGCATTGGCACGAAGTTGCAATGATAGCCGATCATTAAAGATATGCTGATATCCTAACGAAGCATTATTGAAACGCCCGATGCCCGGAATACTGGTCTGGCCCCCGGAACCGAATACCGCTCCATGAGGAAATTGCCTTAATACGCCTCCCGTACTATAATCGCCCCGGAATAGCGGAGAAGGATTTATATGATAAGGTATACGGAGTTCCTCTTTCAAGGAGAAAGAAGGCAAATCACCTAACTGTATAGGATTTATCAAAGGATATACGTTTTTTTCGGGAAGAAGGTTGACGGATGGAAGCTGAAATGTAGCTTTCGGCTTTATCAACAGACTGTCAAGAGTGAAGCGTGCACCATCTTCTTGTGCAGAAAGCAACTGCAAACCAGAAATGAACAGAAAAAATAATCCCCAACGAATTGGGAGCCAAGATATGCCAACCCTGCGTGTCATAATCTACCTCCTTTGTTTTTTTACGGACTCTGTATACAAAAATAGCAAAACCCTATCTGAATAACAAATAGTTGGGCACATTTCATCTTTACCAGCAGGCTTTTTTAACGCAAGGGGAATTGTAGCGTAAATTCACTGTAACTTCCTTCCACACTTTCTACCTTCACCATACCACCGTGGGCACTCACCACCTGCAACACATAATTCAATCCCAACCCGAAACCTGATGCACCCGTCTTACGACTACCGGAAGCAATCCTCTCGAACTTATTGAATATCTTATGCTGTTCGCTCAAAGGAATACCAATACCGTTATCATGCACTCTAACAATGGTTTCATCCTCTGTCTTTTTACCTGAAAGAATAATCAGAACCTCTTCATTAGAGTACTTGACAGCATTGTCCACCAGATTGGAAAGTATCTCACGCAGACAGAAAGCATCCGCATAAACACTACATCCTTCTTCACAATCGATATCAAAATGAACCGTCTTCACCGCTTTCAACTGATACTTTTCCGCTATATCCCGCAGCAACGGTCTTAGGGCAATTTCTTCTTTATGTAGTTCCAGTTCTCCACGGTCTATCTCTGTCAGCATTACTACACGATTGGAAAGTGTCAGCAGATGTTCGCACTCATCTCCCATCACTTGCCTGTAGCGGACCAGCTTCTCCGGCTTATCCGCCAACTTACCACCTGCCAGGATATGCGCTCCCATCATAACAGACTGCAACGGTGACTTCATATCATGTATCATGGAGTAAGTAAAGTCCTTCTGAAACTGTTCCAACCGACGCTGTACCCGCAACATACGTATCTGAAAGAAAACACAGAGAGATACGAAAAGGAAAGCAATAAGCAGCGGCACCTGCATATACCAAGTGGCACTCATTATAGTACGTTGTGGTGAACGAACCACAGCAAAGATGCAGCTCGTACTATCCTTATCCAACGGAAACAACCGGGTAGTGATATCCCCGAAGTCAACAGCCGGACTACCTGTATAAAGTATCAACTCCCGGGACGGATATCTGATCCAATGGATATCCGCCCTATCCGGAAAACCTGTTTCCAAAAGCTGTTTTCTGAACACACTGTCGGCAAACTGCAAGGAAAACGGAATAGGCACACGGCTACGCAGACTGATCGTATCCTGTATATCATAAGCCATCTTCATACGGAAGCCTTCATCAAACTTATTGTAAAGATGCCGAATGGTAAGCAACTGTATCCGGTAGCGATAACCTTTCTCCAGATATACCTTATAAAGCTCGTCCATCATACGCAGCGGATAAGGGAGAAATTCTCCCGGCGAGCTATCCCAATTAAAATCAGGGTTAGCCTTAGTGAAAAGCGGATATCTATGTAAGTCTGCCTCCCGGTAGAAAGCCTCTTCCAATTGCTCCTCCGCCTGATACCGTATCTTTTGAGAGGTCGTGTAATACAAATATCCCGACCAGACAGCCAGCAACAGGAATACTCCCGCCAAGCTGACCATAGAAATTGCTTTAAGAGAAATAGGCCTGCCCGTACTTCTTTGCCGGATTTCTGCTTTGGCATGTGTCAGAGTAGCATTGGTTCTCTCAAAGAGTACGTTGCTTTGTGCCTCTATCTCTTGCCAGTTTTCTGTGGTTATCAAGTTCTTCATCCGGCTGACGGGATGTTTCATTTCTTCGGCCAACGTATAGAAGTCCTGTTGTTGT
This sequence comes from Bacteroides sp. AM16-24, assembly GCF_003471885.1. Taxonomy (NCBI): domain Bacteria; kingdom Pseudomonadati; phylum Bacteroidota; class Bacteroidia; order Bacteroidales; family Bacteroidaceae; genus Bacteroides; species Bacteroides sp. AM16-24. The sequence goes on along the minus strand of NZ_QRKI01000009.1, from coordinate 86,581 downwards.
TTCTGCAAGTCATGCCGTTGGCGGAATACCGACTTCATCTGTACAATCAAGGCATAGACAGCCGTACCCAGCAATAGCCATGTAATGAATGACAGTAACAGAAGTCTCTTCTCCATCTCCTTGGCAGGGAAAGAAAGAATGGCACGGACAGCCTCCCCACGGGATTTAAAGGTGAAAGCTGTTTCGGAAGTAACAGCGGCAAAGTTACGGTTACTTACCTGAGGATTGGTAGTTGCCAGCACCTCATTTGTATTTACATTAATGCGCTCCACGGTCAGCGTCCCATCCATGTCTAACTTCCGCAACTTATTGTGCAACACGCTATCTATGGTGGCCAACGGAATTTCTTTTATTCCATACACCCGTTGCAAAGCCTGTGCCGCCTGTTGGGAAGTGCGCTTATTCCTTTCATCCCCATCTATCCGCTTGTATTTAGGATTGGGTGCATACGCTATGATAGCTATTGAATTATCAGGATAAGGAAGGTTGTTCACCAGATTATCCACTGTCTCCGTGAAAGACATCCAGAAGCACTTGTTCAGTGATTTCTCCGCTTCCTGCATCTGTGCATGAAAAGCATAAAGCATTCCGCCCAACTGTATCAACACAACAGCAATCAGACTCACCAGTGAAAGAGAGATGACAGTACGTAATTTCATCTTATCCGTTTATATTCGCCTGCAAAAATAGCAAATAACTATGGATCACGAAGTAATGCACTACTTTTTATATCGGACGAGAATGCGTTCTTTCCAGCCAATGGCAAGGCATGAGGAAAAGAAACGAACGGAAATCAGCATCTTACTGATTAAAAGAGGAATACAAAAATACATACAACTCTAAAAAAACAAGAGAGTTCTCCAGAGTCGTAAAAGTGTCGTTAACCTAATGATAACATTACGATAACATTCATCCTCATGCCCCTGCCCTATCTTTGCAACATCAAAAGTAACGAAATGTATAACTTAAAAAATAAAATCATTATGAAAGCTTTAGTATTATCAGTAGTATTCGCATTGACATCAGTAGTAAACGCAGTAAGTGGTAACAATGTAAAAGACTTCGCCTACAACAGTGAGAAACAGGAAAACGGGGTAGAAACCCAGACAGTCTATAAAATAAAAGAAGGCAAGTACCTGGAACGCCACCTGCAATACAACTACACACATGATGAAAAAGGACGTGTATCAGCAAAGGAAATCCTGAAATGGAACCAGGACAACAGCCGCTTCGAAAAACAGTATTGCCTCAACTTCAGCTACACCGATAATGAAGTAGGCGTGGAATATGTAGCATGGAACAGCAAAGACGGTGACTACACGAATGTGAAATCCAAAGCCGTTTATCAGATGAACGAGAATGGCATGAACTACATGGCTTACAACTGGAATGAGAAAAACAACTCCTGGAATCTGGTAACAGAACACAATGCAACAAATTGGAACAACGCTTTGCTGGCAAACAGATAATTACTCTAACAAGAATTCTCTCTTACAGTTTCCAATGAAAAAACGCGGCTGCCAAAAGATAATCGATAATCTTTATAGGCAGCCGCGTTTTGCAATTATTACTTAAAGTCAGTCTTCGTGTTTAGAATATTCAGAGAATTCGCAACCAAACTCTTCTACCATCATATTATCCATCTCATCGGCTTTCAATGCCAGATTCACCAGATTAGTCAGGATTTCATCTTCCGATGCATCCGTAATGTCAGACAGATGTACACGATATGCTATGTAGATCTGGCGTCCTTCAATACCCAGTTTGTAAGGACTGAAATCTTCACCCAGGATATAATCGAGCACCCTTTCCACCTCTTTCTTTGGTAACAGATTGATAGGAGAAACAGCAAACAGATAAGTATTTTCATAAACAAAGATACGCACTTCGGAACTGCCTTTATGGAATGTCCAGGAGTCATAACCGTCACGCGCAAGGATCGGATTAACTCCCATCTCACGGATGGCACGTTCGCAGAAGGTACTCAATGAAGACGGTTCACGTTCTTCAAAGATACCCTCGGGCAGCTTTTCACCGCATGAAGGGCAGAATTCTTCCTCTTCCGATATCAGCTCGTCACAACTGTCGCACTGCACCTGAAAAGCTGTACGGTCCACAGCCTCCACAAATTCAAGCAGCTTCCGTAATGCTTCCACACGGATGCCGAAACCCATATTGTCGGCATTACTCAGCTTACTCACCGTTACACCTACCACTTCGTTCTTTTCATTGAAGATAGGACCGCCGGAGTTACCGGGATTCACTGCCGCATCAGTCTGTATATAGTACTTTCCATCCACCAGCTGTTTGGGCGAAGACACAGAGCCTTCGGTCACCGTAAAAGGCATGCCATAAGGATAACCGGCCACACAAACCTTTCCACCGATGGACAAGGAATTATCTCCTGCCAGATTCAGGGAAGGCAGAGCCGAGAAATCACCGTCTACGGACAGCAGGGCTATGTCCAATGAAGGGTTCACCAGTACCACCTTAGCCAGATAAGGATTCCGGTCATTATCATGTACCGCCACTGCATGAAAGCCTTTCACCACATGGTAGTTCGTCACAAAAAGATCATAGTCTTTCAGATAGAAACAGCTGCCTGATCCACCTGCATGGGTTACTTTGAAAACCAACTGATATATATTGTTCTGTTCCATTGATTCATTGTTTTTAATCTGTTATTGTTGTCCGCCAAGTGCCTGTTGCATCATCTTCTGTTGAAGTTCCTGCGCCAGACGCATATACTCGGCCATATCTCCCCTCATCATGGCAGCCTGCATATCGGCCTGCGCCTTCATGATTTCCTCTTGCAGAGATGCTGCCATACCCTGCATTTGTTCGATGGCTTCTGCCGATATCTCTTCCAGGTCATCTTCATCCGGTTCCAGGTCACCTTCCATTATTTTATCCATCGCATTGTAAAGGATTTCAGATGCATCCTCCATCGACTTGCCGCTTGCTTTCTCAAGCGCATGCGAAAGAATTACGTTAATGTCATCCTGCACATCATTATAGAAGTAAGCTTCATAGAAAATATAGAGCAGACGTACCGTACTCCGCTCATAATTTTCCGTCTGAATGGCTTCAGTAGCTTCTTTATAGACACTCATAAAGTTCTCCTGCATATTCTTCAGAGACGAACGGCGCTTGGTAGACACCAATGTATCTACGAAATAAAGATCAGCCGCCAGTTCCTCCTTAGGCATGGCGAGCAATTTCTCAAGGAAAGCCTTTCCTTTCGCTACCACCTCGGCAGTAGGCAGTTCGGCATCCATATCGTCCACCGCTTTATCAAGATCATTCAATAACTGGCCTTGCGGACGGGCAAAGTAGGAAATCTGATAGAAAGTTGTATCGAGCACATTCCAGGAGTAGCCATATTTCCGGTCGGCATCATACTCTTTCACAGCTTCCAGTGTTTCGCGGCCCAAGATTTGCAAACCTTCATAAATGCGGTCTATCTCTTGCTGCGGATAAGAGGTGACCTGCGGCTCATAGCACCGTGTAGCACCGAACTTCGTACAGAACTCGTCATCATATTTATCACCGATGTGGCAGATATTCTGTAACACGAAGTACATCTTATGGGGATGGCTCTGCGAGAGAGAACACGTGTACTCCATTCTCAACTTATCGTTGTCCTTCACAAAGCGAGGCAACAGCAGCTTGTTCAGATTCAGGTCTGCAATCTGTCGAAGCATGGCTACACGCCCTTTCTCGGGCAAGTTCAGGAAGTCGGCACTGATACGGTAAAATCCGTCTTTTACAGAAATATGCACCAGGATAGAACCGTGGGGAATATGAAATTCAGTACCATCCGCATTGCCATACTTCGTCCGGAAGTCCGCATTCAGGTAATCCAGCAAACTGTGGAAAGCTTGCAGGTACTCGCCTTGGTTATACAAGTCCACGCTCTTTTCGTAAGCCTCCGTATGAATGGAACTTTGCGTGGAGTCCACTACGGGAGGAATAAATGTAAGTGTTTGTTTCATGTTATAATATGGTTTTAAAGAATATCTGTCACCTGACAGGCAAGGTTTATATCATTGTATATCTCTTCAAGCAGATGTTCATTGTCCAGTGCCCGCTTGCGAAGGCAGAGGAAACCGTCGGGCATCACTCCCGCATAATAAAAAGTACCTTTGTTGAAAGAGAGCATCATATCGTGCCCGAATGTTTCGCGCAGACGGGTAATCCGGCGCATGACCGCCGGTGTCAGTATCATACGGGCGGTTACTTCATCATCGGCATAAACCACAAAATACTTCTCGAAATCCGGGTCTTCCAGATGAACGAAACGGGCATTATAGCGTTTCTTCAAGCCCTGGATATTCTTTGCCAGATAGCCGGCCTTCTGTTCCAGATGGTCGGGCAGGATAATCGTGCTGCCCTTAAAACTACGCTCCAGACGGCACCAGCCAAACATCCCGCGGAAGTTATGCGCACTACTTTCGTACCTGGAGGCGAACAGCGGACGGAGCACATAGCGGTAAAGCATCACCAAATAGCCTGTTACAGAATTCAGTTCCAACTTATTCATCAGTCCATAGGAAACCCCTATATCGGCTATATAAAGGGTACGATCTCCCCGCGGCACTTCCAGATAAGCATAGGTGGTAGCCGCCAGTGCCGGATCGGAGAAAGAAGAGTTAAAGAGCCTGCTACCGGATAATATACGCTGGTCCAGTTGCGAAGAGAAGGAGAAAAGAACGGATGGAAACATAGCAGACATAATGCTGCGCATGATATCATTTTCCTGCCCTTGGAATTTCATAAGAGAGCGGCTGAATGCGAAGTTCAGCACAATAAATCCCATAAAGACCGGGAAAATGTATTGCGTAACCACACTGTAGTTCTCTAAGCCGATATATCCAACAAGATAGCCCCCAAACAGGACGAACATCATCCAGCAAAACACAAAGAGATAGACTATGATGCTCAGAATACGAACAATCTTCTGCCAGAAATATACACGGGAAAGTTCGGTACGAAGCCTTTCGGAAAGGCTTCTGAAGTCAATTGATTCCATATTACATCTACTACTTTAAAAGTGCACTGACATCCACATTCCGCTGTTCCTGCTCGGGAATATCAATCAGTTCTTCCTGATGATGATTCTGCCGGCCGGCCACGATGGAAGAGGGAAACATCTCAATGGAGTTATTATAGTCGGTGACCGCAGCATTATAGGTGCGGCGTATGGCTTGCAGTTGCAATTCCATATCTTCAATGCTCCTTTGCAGTCGGGTGAACTGCTCGCTTGCCTTCAGTTCCGGGTAATCTTCTACGGATAATTGAAGTTTGGAGATTAAAGAAGAAAGCTCATTACCGGTTCTTATCTGTTCACTCTCCTGTGAAGGCTGAAAAGTTCGTGAACGAAGTTCTGCGATACGGGTCAGCGTCTCATTCTCATGCCCCATATAGGACTTTACGGCAGCTACCAAATTCGGTATCATATCGTTCCGCTGCTTCAATGCCACACAAATGCCGCTACGGCATTGCTTTACCCGATTCCGTTTTGCAATCAGATTATTGGCAGTCCAGATATACCAAAGTGCCAATAAGATGATAAGGGCTATTCCGATATAAAGAAGTATTCCCTGGTTTTCCATAATTTTACTTTCTGATATAGATTAATAATAGTTATATCGTATCTACTTACGAGAACGGAACAAAAATAAGAAGATAGACATAAAACAGGAAAGAAACAGGGGGGACAAATAGAAAGTAACATTTTCACTATAAACCTATGTTTTTCAACTGATTATTATCATCAGGCAGAGAAGAGGCAAGGGGATATTTTCAATGATAAGGGAAATGGCCCGATAGAATAACAGGCAAAACAGGGATAATGATCTAATTCATGCTTGATAAAAAATGAATTAAATGCAATAGCTAGCTCCGTTCTTAGGCATTCCTATACTTTTTCCCTTCCAACGGTTAGCCTTTTCCATCCGAACGTTTATTCTTTCCACCGTGGAGTTTCTTTCTTTCCACCATGGTGGAAAGAAACTTTCCCCGTGATGGAAAGCAACTTTCTCCATGGTGGAAAGAATAAGTACCTACTACAATTTTACTTAACCGTCGCAACAAAAAGAGATAAAAGTGGCAATGCGGCGGCTTAACCTTTGAAACTTATATTATTCATGCGAATCAGGAGGGGAAAGTATGTTCATATCCCGTCAGAAAGGATTTATTCAGCCAGCAAGTTTTATTAGCTCTTTATACCTTACTAAACTTGCATGCCGACTTATAATCGTTAACCTAAAGATAACATTGCGATAACATTCCTTCTCTGCTCACCGCCTTACCTTTGCAACACCGAAATAAACCCAATGTATCACTTAAATAATAAACAAATCATGAAGAAATTTCAGAAAATAGGAATCGTACAGGCAAAAGGCATTGCAATCGTTTTGGCAGTTCACGTATCAATGGTTGTAGTCAATCCTATATATACAGGACTGAAACACGCTATTGGAAATATATTCTTCAATTAATAAAAAGAACAGATGATGAAAGCGGATATCTCAATTGTACAAAGCAAGAAAGGAACCGAAATCATGGTTTCGGGAAATAAGATCAATAAGTATGGAATGCTGGCTGCAATCCTTTTTACAGTACCCATACTGCTCTTATTCCGATGGATACATGGAGAAAATATGGCTCATGTATCATTGCTGATATTCTGGTTGTGCGCTCTGGCAGGTTTTGGAGTAAATCTATTGCTTCATGCACTTTTCTTCGGAATCTTTTCGTCCAAAGGTTTCCGGTCTATCTCTTTCGTAAAGCATAAGGGAGGCATACGCTTCTGCCACTGCAACGAACCCATCAGAATGTGGCAATATCGCACAACTTGCTTCTTACCTATTCTGTTGTTAGGCATCCTTCCGCTTTTGTACGGCATGGCAACAGGGAGCTATTATTTCACATTATTCGGAACATTCTTACTTATCGGTAGCATAGACGACATCTGCATCCTCTGGAAACTGCGTTCATTCGGCAAAGATGCATTTATCAACGACTGTTCACAGGAGTTGCGTTTCCATATATGGTAATGTCAGGATCGTACCGGAAAATAAAGAGTAAACTCACTGAAACGGCCTTCTTCACTCTCCACTTCTACCCTGCCCTCATGTGCCAGCATCACTTGCTGCACATAGTTCAAACCTAAGCCAAAGCCTGTGGCTCCCCCTTTACTACTGCGTGCTGCCGCCGCAGAGCGTTCAAAGCGATTGAAGATACGCGACTGGTCTTTCAAGGAGATACCCAACCCGTTATCGCATACTTTAATTTTGCAGACTCCCCTCTCCGACTCACAGATTATATCTATTTTCACCTCTTCACAAGAATACTTGATCGCATTGTCCAATAAGTTTCCCAGCACTTCACGCAGGCAGAAAGCATCCGCATAGACCGTCTCACAGCGATGATAAACCGTATTGAATTCCACCCTCTTACCGGCTTTCAGAGAAATCTTCGCAACCAGATCATCGAGCAAGGGGCGCAGGGCGACTTCTTCCTTATGCAACTCCAAATGCCCTTCGTCCAATTGTGTCAGCATCAATACCCTGTTCGATAAAGCCAGTAGATGCTCGCTTTCTTCCGTCATCACCCGTCGGTATTTCTCTTCTTTTTCAGGCTTATCCGCCAGTTTCCCCCCTGCCAGCACATGTGCCGCCATCAGTATGGAGTTCAACGGAGACTTCATATCATGAATCATAGCGTAAGTAAAGTCTTTCTGAAACTGCTCCAGGCGATGTTGCATCCGAAGCACTTTCACCTGACCGAAGATACAATCGAGCATCACCAGGAATGTAATCCATAGGGGCAACAAAAGATACCAGATAGAAGTCGCCACATAACGATAAGGGTTCTTCACAACTCCCTGCACGCAAAGCGTACTATCTTCTTTCAAAGGAATAAACTGAGAAGTATAATCACCATACTTCCTGGAAGCGTATCCAACCTCTGTAACCGTACTGTCCGAAGAACGGAGAAACTGGCGAATACCACTACGCGACTTCATGCCCAACCGGCTCAAATGCCCGGCAAATACCGAATCCAGGAAGAAAGAAGACATAGGTATCTCTACACTGTCCTGATTGATTCTCTGCTGCACGATCAAGGCTGACCGAAGGCGATAGTTTTGGTCAATCGTGTTATAGGTATGTACTACAAACAAACGGTTTATCACATACTCCGATTCCTTTCCCCTCAGAAACTTCTGTTGCTCTTTAGCGAAAGGAGTCTCTTCTAAAATGCTCACATCTTTGTATGCCCCTACTTTTGTGACATGTGAAAGGAAATGTCGATAACGATTATACATCACCTCATCATAGAAAGCTGCTTCAAAACAATCATTCACCTGATAAGCAGTCTCACGGGCAGCTGTACGGTACAAATAGGCAAACCAAGCTACCATCAACAAACAGCTTGCCAACAGACTGACTATGAAGAATACCTTAAATGAATGTTGTTTACGGGCCTGACGTTTCCGTTCCTCTTCTTTAGCCATGGAAAGTGTTTGCTCCGTCATATCCAGAATCTGCCTGCTCGATGTTTCTATGGCCTCCCACTGTTGTTCGGGAATCCGCCGGCGCACCTTACCTATCGGCAATCTCATTTTCTCCGCCAGAGCATAGAAAGCAGAGCGCTGTTCTTCAATCCCCCGGCGCCGGCTGATGATATACTTCATCTGCTGTGCCCAACTGTAAATGAGGAAAGCAGTCAATAATAAAGTAGGAAGGAACAGGAAAAACACATCCTTTACAAGTGGAAGGAAAGGAGAAATGATGGTAGCTTCTATCGCTTTATCCTTACCTTCATTCAGCCATGCTTGTTCTGAAATAACCGTTTTGAAACGTCTGTAAGCGGAATATTTACTGTGATCTTCTACCGAATCAATCCATACGGTCCTATCGATGTTCTTCCATTTCAGCTTCTTTTCCAACACCTTCTCCATCTCATCCAAAGGTATCTCCACATGATAAGCATCTTCCAGGAAAGAAGCCACTTGCTGATATCCCAGAAATACCAGTTCATCATAAGACATCTTTTCATCTCTGCGGATGTACGAATAACAAGGTATGGTATTGTCAGGAAAAGGCAGGTTATTCACCTGGTTATCCACCGTTTCTATAAAAGCCTGCCGGAAACATTCGTTCAGTGTACGCTTCGCCTCATTTTTATAGCTGTCATAAGCATATATCATGCCTCCCAATTGTATCACCACAACGAGAAACAATCCTATGATGGAGAGGATATAGAGTGAGCGAAGCTTCATCTTGCTATTGTTTTGGGGACAAAGATAGCATTTTCAACATCCACTTCCATACAGGAAGAGCATGAATCGTATATTCACCAGCATTTTTACCCTTATAGTAATGCAGACTTCCCTGTACCGGCAAATTCCAGCGTAAATGAAGATAAACGGCATTCTCAAGCAACTTACCATTATCTTCACTTTGAGGATTAAGCAATACAGAGCGTAAACCATAATCAATGCAATAATATTTCTTATCTCCACTACTCTCTTTCACGAGTGAGGGTTCATATTTCGTTAACGGGAAAAACAGATATATACTTCCACAGGTAATCCTGCCTGGAAACCTGCAATCAACTGTTTTAGTAATTCCTTCTTCTTCATAAAGACATTCTATTTAAAATTTTCCCTTCTAAAAAAGACAAAATATAAAAAACTTTCTTTTTGGAAAAGAAGAAATCTAGGAAATTCTAAAAAACATCAGATTTAATAAGATACAAAGCTGCATTTGCAGTTGATAAAATCACCGGAATTTCTACGTTAACCTAACGATAACGTTACGATAACATTCATCCTCATCTCCCTGCCCTATCTTTGCAACATCGAAAGAAACAAGAATGTATAACTTAAAAAATAAAACGATTATGAAAACTTTAGTAGTATCAGTAGTATTCGCATTGACATCCGTAGTAAACGCAGTAAGCAACAACAACCTGGAAGGTTTCGCTTATAACACGGAAATGAACGAAGGTCGCGTAAAGACGGAAACTGTATTCAAAGTAGAGAACCGGAAGTATCTGCACAATCATTTGCAGTATAACTATTCGTACAATGCCGAAGGACGCATATCAGCCAAAGAAGTATTGAAATGGAGCAAGGAGAACCAACGTTTTGAAAAGCAATATTGCCTGAATTTCTCTTATGACGGAACAGATATAAACGTGGAATACATAGCATGGAACAGTAAAATGAACGCTTACGCTGACGTGAAAGCTAAAACTGTTTATCAGATAAACGCAATGGGGGCAAATTATCAAAGCTACAAATGGAACAAGAAAGATAATTCCTGGAACCTGACAGCAGAACACAGCACGCAAGCGGAAGAAATTATGTTGTTTGCTGAAAAATGATCCGTCGGTTATTTTCTTCCTGCTATATACACCCCACACATAATGCAACCTGCACCAATCAGCGCAATGATCGTCAGATGTTCATTCAGCAGAATTGCAGACCCTACCAAGGTGAACAGCGGATTGAGATAGATATAATTGGAAGCACGCACCGTACCGAGATTTTTTAGCACCACATTCCAGACTGCGAAACAAACCAGCGAAGCAAGTACACCTAAAAATAGCAGGTTCAACAAGACAGAAGGTTTCAAAAGCAAGGAAAGGTCTGCTTGCCAGGGCTGGAACAAGAAAACAGGAAGTAAGCTCAATATCCCATAGAAAAATATCTTACGGGTAATAAAGATAGTATTGTATCTCCCTGTCATCTTCTTCATTATCAAGCTATAAAATGCCCAGGAAAGAGCAGCAAGCAGAGTCAGGAAATCGCCCAGCGGAGAGATTTTCAAAACAAAACTACCATTATAAACCACCATTGCCACTCCCACCAACGCCATCAGTGAACCGCCTATCAAAGTGCGGGTAGCTTTCTCCTTCTTATAAATCATCAGTGAAAAGATAGTGGTGAGCAACGGAGCCGTACAAACAATAAACGCCACATTGGTAGCCAGCGTGATGCCTAATGCCATATTCTCCGTCAGAAAATAGACGGAACCACCCGTAATACCACCCAATAACAACCAAAGTTCATCTTTCCAGTTGTTCGCAAACAGTTTGCGGGGAGATATAAACCAGATACCAATATAGGCAATCAGAAAACGAAGCAAGAAGATCTCTTTCGGAGAAAGTCCATTGGCAATTAAAACTTTGGTGGAGATAAAGGTTAATCCCCACACTCCTACGGTGAAGATCGCTATCAGATGATAGGTGTAATTTTTCTTCTCATTCATACGTTCCCGATAAATTGCAGGCAAAGATATACCATTTCTACTTTTTGTACAATAAAACAGGGGATTTAATAGACGCCGGAAACGTTTTTAATAAATAAGGGTGACGTTTTTTAAAAACTTTACCCACGTTTATGAACAACGTGATTAGAGTGCTTTTCAGCAATTCGGCATAAAATAAACAAAAAAAGGATGCAATCTTCTCAGACTTCATCCTTTGAAATATCCTAAAAACACTTTTGTGTAAAATCCTATTGAATTAACTTAGCCATTTTTTGTATTACATTACTTGAATTAGTTTTAATAAGCACATCACAAATATAAGCAATAAAAATTACTTTGTCAAGTATTTATTTATATTTTTTCCACCTTTTCTACTACTTTATCACTAAACAGGAAAAAATATATATTTTCAGAATGTTCCGCTCCCTGTATGAAACATATCTGAACCATACTTGCTCCATACATTCTTCGGCCAAAAGTACCTCTACATGGAGAAAGTATGGCTTTAGTACGGAGCAAGTGTATCCCAGGTACGGCCCGGACATATACTTTTTTGTTGTACTAAGCTATGAATCTGAAAATAAACCTGTAAATTTGCACCGTTTAATAAAGTATATAACTAAGTATCAACCATAAAATAACGAAAGAAAAACATTATGGAGTACAATTTCAGGGAGATTGAAAAGAAGTGGCAGAAAAGGTGGGTGGAAGAGAAAACCTACCAAGTGAAGGAAGATGAGACGAAGCAGAAGTACTATGTACTAAACATGTTCCCCTACCCCTCCGGTGCGGGCCTACACGTAGGACACCCGCTGGGATACATCGCTTCGGACATTTATGCTCGTTACAAACGACTGCAGGGCTTCAATGTACTAAATCCCATGGGATATGATGCTTACGGACTTCCCGCCGAACAATATGCTATACAAACAGGACAACATCCTGCAATTACTACGATCAACAATATCGACCGATACCGTGAGCAGTTGGATAAGATAGGTTTCTGTTTCGACTGGAGCCGCGAAATACGTACTTGCGAACCGGAATATTATCATTGGACGCAATGGGCATTCCAGAAGATGTTCAACAGCTATTATTGCAATGATGAACAACAGGCCCGCCCTATCGAAGAGCTGATACAGGCTTTCGAGCAAGTAGGTACCAACGGTATGAATGTGGCTTGTGGCGAAGAACTCAGCTTTACTGCCAAAGAATGGAAAGCCAAGAGCGAGAAAGAGAAACAGGAAATCCTGATGAACTATCGTATCGCCTATCTGGGTGAAACGATGGTAAACTGGTGTGCCCAATTGGGTACGGTTCTGGCCAACGATGAAGTGATAGACGGTGTATCCGAACGCGGAGGTTTCCCCGTAGTTCAGAAGAAGATGCGTCAATGGTGTCTTCGCGTTTCTGCTTATGCACAACGCCTGCTGGACGGTCTGGATACCATCGACTGGACAGATTCTCTGAAAGAAACTCAAAGGAACTGGATCGGCCGTAGCGAAGGTGCCGAAGTACAATTCAAGGTAAAAGACAGCGATCTGGAATTTACTATCTTCACGACTCGTGCAGATACGATGTTCGGTGTTACTTTCATGGTGTTGGCACCGGAAAGCGAATTGGTAGCCCAGCTGACTACTCCTGAGCAAAAGGACGAAGTTAACGCTTATCTGGAACGTACAAAGAAACGTACTGAACGCGATCGCATCGCTGACCGCAGCGTGACGGGTGTATTCTCCGGAAGTTATGCCATTAATCCTTTCACTGGTGAGGCAGTGCCCATCTGGATTAGTGACTATGTACTTGCCGGTTATGGTACAGGTGCCATCATGGCTGTACCTGCACACGATAGTCGTGACTATGCTTTCGCCAAACATTTCGGATTGGAAATCCGTCCGTTGGTAGAAGGTTGTGATGTCAGTGAAGAAAGCTTTGATGCCAAAGAAGGTATCGTTTGCAACTCTCCGAGACCTGATGTAACTCCTTATTGTGATCTTACATTGAACGGACTGACCATTAAAGAAGCTATCGAAAAGACCAAGAGCTACGTAAAAGAACATAATCTGGGACGCGTAAAAGTGAATTATCGTCTTCGTGACGCTATCTTCTCCCGCCAGCGCTACTGGGGTGAACCGTTCCCGGTTTACTACAAGGATGGAATGCCTTATATGATCGATGAAAGCTGTCTGCCGCTTGAATTGCCGGAAGTTGCCAAATTCCTTCCTACCGAAACCGGAGAACCACCGTTGGGACATGCTACCAAATGGGCTTGGGACACCGTAAACAAATGTGTGGTAGAGAATGAAAAAATAGATAACGTTACTGTATTCCCTCTTGAACTGAATACCATGCCGGGCTTTGCAGGTTCCAGCGCATATTATCTGCGTTATATGGACCCGCACAACAACAAAGCATTGGTTGATAAGAAAATAGATGAATACTGGAAAAGCGTCGACCTTTATGTAGGTGGTACGGAACATGCTACAGGGCACTTGATTTATTCACGTTTCTGGAATAAATTTCTGTACGACGTAGGAGTGTCTATCGTAGAAGAACCGTTCCGGAAATTGGTGAACCAAGGTATGATACAGGGACGGAGTAACTTTGTTTACCGTATCAAAGACAGCAACAAGTTCGTTTCTCTGAATCTGAAGAATCAATACGACACCACTCCACTCCATGTGGATGTAAATATCGTATCCAATGATATTCTGGATCTCGAAGCTTTCAAGGCATGGCGTCCTGAATTTGCCAACGCTGAATTTATCCTGGAAGATGGTAAATACATCTGCGGCTGGGCTGTGGAGAAGATGAGTAAATCCATGTTCAACGTCGTTAATCCCGATATGATTGTTGAGAAATACGGTGCGGATACATTGCGTATGTACGAGATGTTCCTCGGTCCGGTAGAGCAATCCAAGCCTTGGGATACGAACGGTATCGACGGTGTGTACCGCTTCATCAAAAAGTTCTGGTCACTGTTCTACGACCGTAACGGAAACTATATGGTGACGGATGAGCCTGCAACCAAGGAAGAACTGAAATCTTTGCATAAACTGATTAAGAAAGTAACGAGTGATATTGAACAGTTCTCTTACAATACTTCCGTCAGTGCTTTCATGATTTGTGTAAACGAGTTATTCAGCCTGAAATGCAGCAAGAAAGAGATATTGAATCAACTGATTATCGTATTGGCTCCTTTCGCTCCGCACGTATGTGAAGAGTTGTGGGATACACTGGGCCATACAGATTCAGTTTGCGATGCCAAGTGGCCTACTTACAACGAAGAATACCTGGTGGAAGATACAATCAACTACACCATATCTTTCAATGGCAAGGCACGCTTCAATATGGAATTCCCTGCTAACGAAACATCAGAAGCTATTCAAAGCACCGTATTGGCAGATGAACGTTCGGCTAAATGGATGGAAGGCAAATCAGTAGTGAAAGTGATTGTCGTCCCGAAGAAGATCGTAAACATTGTTATTAAATAACGTAAGTTACGAGCTACAAACTACAAGAGACAAGTCAACCTGTCTCATTTACCTACACTTGTAGCTCGTAGCTTGTAGCTTGTAACTAACTAATATGCAAATCACAAAACCAACCAAAGCCGAAATGATGAGAGAGTTGCGAGACTATATCTTCATCACTGTCGGTCTTATCAGTTATGCCTTAGGATGGGCGTTGTTTCTGATCCCTTATCAGATAACGACGGGCGGTACTACAGGTATCGGTGCAATTATCTATTACGCCACGGGGTTTCCTATCCAATGGTCATACTTCATCATCAATGCTGTCTTAATGACATTTGCCATTAAAATACTGGGTCCTAAATTCAGTATTAAAACTACGTTTGCCATCTTCGGGCTGACATTCTTTTTATGGTTTTTCCAAATGCTTGTAAATGGTCCAGACAATACACCACCACTTATACTGGGACCGGGACAGGACTTCATGGCTTGTATGATAGGTGCCGTGATGTGCGGTGCAGGTCTTGGAGTCGTATTCAATTGCAACGGAAGCACGGGAGGAACGGATATCATCGCCGCTATCATACATAAGTATAAAGACGTCACACTGGGACGTATGGTGATGCTTTGCGATGTGATTATTATCAGTTCCTGTTACTTCGTATTCCACGACTGGAGACGCGTGATATTTGGTTTTGTAACTTTGTTTGTTATCGGTTTCGTATTAGACTATATTGTGAACAGTGCCCGCCAGTCCGTGCAATTCTTTATCTTCTCCAAAGAGTATGAAAAAATAGCCGACCGTATTACGAAAGAGACACACCGCGGTGTAACCGTTCTGGACGGTATAGGATGGTACAGTAAACACAATGTAAAAGTACTCGTCGTTCTGGCTTACAAACGCCAGTCAATCGACATTTTCCGTTTGGTGAAAGACATTGACCCGAACGCATTTATCTCTCAAAGTTCCGTTATCGGAGTATATGGAGAAGGTTTTGACCGGTTGAAAGTGAAATAAGAACCAATCAACATATGAAACATAAATTCGTATTTGCCACAAACAATGCACACAAATTGGAAGAAGTAACCGCTATTTTAGGTAACAGAATAGAACTTCTTAGTCTGAAAGACATTCATTGCCATACGGACATACCTGAAACTGCTGATACTTTAGAAGGAAACGCTTTACTGAAAGCACAGTACATTTATGAAAACTACCAAATGGATTGTTTTGCCGATGATACCGGTCTGGAAGTAGAAGCTTTGAATGGAGAACCGGGAGTTTATTCGGCACGCTATGCCGGAGACGGACATAATGCAGAAGCAAATATGCTGAAACTGCTGCATGCCATGGAAGGAATAGAAAACCGGAAAGCACAATTCCGCACTGCATTCGCACTGATTATCGACGGAAAAGAGCATTTGTTCGAAGGTGTAATCAAAGGAGAAATCATCAAAACCAGAAGAGGAAACTCCGGTTTCGGATATGATCCTATATTTGTTCCCGAAGGATATACACAGACTTTTGCAGAGATGGGCAACGAACTGAAAAACAAAATCAGCCACCGTGCCATAGCTACAAACAAACTTTGCAAATTCCTTAATAGCATACAATAAACCCGAAAATATGGAGTTATTAGTTTGTAAGTGTGTTGCTTACAAACTAATATAACTCTGATTTTATGAGATTTCAATATATATTTCTTCTCTGCTTAATCTATTTTCTGCCTGCCTATTCGCAAAATGCGATAGGAGAGTGGCAAACTTACCTTTCTTATCATAACCCTACCCGCAGTGAAGTCATTGGAAGTAAACTCTTCATTCTTGCCAATGGTGATTTATATGCTTATGATAAAGAAGATACCAGCATACGAACTTATTCAAAATCTTTTCCGCTAAGCGATACGGAAATATCTTATATTGCTTACCAATCAGCCTATAAATCATTGATCATTATTTATTCCAATGCAAATATAGACCTGTTGGTGAATGAGGAAGATATCTATAACCTTCCCGATTATAAAAACAAGAATATGACGCAGGATAAGACGGTCAACCACGCTTGTTTTTATAAGGAATACACGTATTTATCCACTGCGTCGGGTATTCTTTGTATCAATTTGAAAAAGCGGGAAATTAGTAATTACTATCCTCTGAATAAAAACGTTCTGGCATGTAATGTATCAGATAATCATCTTTATGCCGCTACTTCCGAAGGGTTGTTTGCAGGGTTATTGACAGATAATCTGCTGGATATTAAGAACTGGAAGAAAGTGTCGGATGATACCTCTGAATTTCTCTCACAATACCACGATATTCCTTTCAAAGGAAAAGTACCCGAAAACATTACTCCGAATAGTCCTGTACGGAACTATCCGTACTATATGAATTTTACCGGAGAACGATTGCTGATTACCGGAGGAGGACATATAGCCAACAGACTTGACAGACCCGGAACCATTATGACCTTTGAAAATAATACCTGGAACAGTTTTCAAGAAGAAGGCATCAGTGAACAAACCAAACAACGGTATGACGATATAAATTGCATCGTTCAAGATCCCCAGGACCATACTCATCATTTTGCTGCATCGGCAGGAGAAGGAATTTACGAATTTAAAGATGGAAAGTTCGTCAACTGGTATAGTATGCATAATAGTCCGCTGGAAAGTGCATTGTCAAACAGTGCTTCCAAACATAACTATGTACGCGTGAACGGACTGATTTATGACAAAGAAAATAACCTTTGGATGGTGAGTTGCGAGACACAACATGCAGTGAGTGTATTGATGAAAAGTGGTGACTGGGCAAGTCTTCATTATCCGGAAATAGTAAAGGCAAGTAATTTCGGACGGACTATCTTTGATAAAAGAGGTTGGTTGTGGGCCACTTCTTCGCGTATAGAGTCGGGAGGATTGTTCTGCTTGAATTATAACGGCACTATTACAGATACTTCGGACGACCAACACAAGTTCATTACCCGGTTTACGAATCAGGACGGCACCCTTTTAGAACAGCTGGCAGTTTATTGCATTGCCGAAGATAAAGAGGGAGCTATCTGGATCGGTACTAACAGAGGTCCTTTGATACTGAACAATCCTTCCCGCTATTTCAATGATAACTTCTATTGTACACAGATTAAAGTTCCGCGCAATGATGACAGTGGGTTAGCTGATTTCTTATTGGTGAACGAAGCGATTAATGCCATTGCAATAGACGGTGCCAACAGAAAGTGGATAGGTACAGCGTCCAATGGAATTTATCTGATAAGTGCGGATGGAATGGAAACGATTCATCACTTTATGGAAGAGAATAGTCCGCTACTTTCCAATAGCATCGTATCTATTGCTATACATCCCCGTACCGGCGAAGTCTTCATCGGAACAGGTAAAGGGCTTGTTTCTTACCAAAGTGACGCTACAGAGGCTGAAGACAGCTTTAAAGAGAGTAATGTACGAGCTTATCCTAATCCGGTACGCCCGGACTACAGCGGTGTGATTACTGTTACGGGGATGGTCTACGACAGTGATGTGAAGATTGTGGACACTGCCGGACATCTTATTTATCAAGGTACTTCCCTGGGAGGGCAATTCACTTGGGATGGAAGAAATAAGCAGGGTAGGAGAGTGGCCACAGGAATATATATGGTACTTGCCGCAGACAGTGAAGGAAAAGAGGGGATTGTTACGAAAATTGCATTTATCAAATAACATAAAGTTATAATTTATTTTTTATTTTTTTATATTTTTGTTTTTCTTTCTATAACGAATTGTCCTAATTTTGTAGCAAACCAATATAAAATATAGAAAAACACCATGAAAATAAAAGTTGGTTTGATTGGGTTCGGGCGAATGGGACAGATGTATTTGGAAAGCATGCAAAAGACTAATCGGTGGGACATTGCATATATCTGCGACACAGATTCCGCTTCTCGAGAATTGGCAAGAACTCTTTCACCTACATCCAAAATCATATCCGATGAACAGGAAATATTCAATGATGACAGCGTACAGGCCGTAGGACTCTTTACGTTAGCTGATTCACGGAAAGATCAAATAGAGAAAGCTATCCAAAGTAAAAAACACATTATTTCGGAAAAACCCGTTGCCGATACCATCGATAAAGAATGGGAAGTGGTAGATCTAGTGGAAAAGAGTGATATTTTTTCCACAGTAAATCTTTACTTGCGTAACTCATGGTATCATCAGATCATGAAACAGTTTATTGAAGAAGGTGAAATAGGTGAACTAGCCATTCTACGAATCTGTCACATGACTCCAGGACTGGCACCAGGCGAAGGACACGAGTACGAAGGCCCTGCTTATCACGATTGCGGCATGCACTACATAGACATTGCCCGTTGGTATGCCAATAGCGAATATAAAACTTGGCATGCACAAGGTATACGAATGTGGAACTATAAAGATCCCTGGTGGGTACAGTGCCACGGTACTTTCCAAAACGGAATTGTATTTGATGTTACACAAGGTTTTGTCTACGGACAGCTCTCCAAAAATCAAACTCATAACGCATATACGGATATCATTGGTACAAAAGGTATTGTACGCATGACGCATGATTTCCAAACTGCTGTAGTGGAACTTCACGGAGTGAACCGTACACTTCGTCTGGAAAAGCCATTTGGCGGGAAGAATCTAGACAAGCTTTGTGACATTATGGCTAATTCTATTGAAAGTGGAAAACGTGACCCACGGCTTCCGCAGATGCGTGATTCTGCAATCGCATCCCAATATGGTTGGACATTTTTGGAAGATGCACACCGAAATGACTTGTCCGCTATCGGAAATTTACAGACACTAGAAGAAATTAGGGAACGCCGAAAGCATATGAAAGAAGGCTACGGACTCCTTCGTCCGAAAAGAACTGTAGTCTGACATATTTGTAATATTGATTGTTTTAAGATTCATAATATTAACCATTTTTTAAATCTAAAAAACCATGTCTAAATTTACAAGAAGAGAATTTCTTAAGACCGGAGGTTTAGCTTTGGCAGGACTTACAATTGCTCCAAGCACCATTTTGGGTCGTAGCCACGGACACGTACCTCCTAGTGACCGATTGAACATTGCTGCCGTTGGTATCGGTGGAATGGGACACACCAACATCAACCATGTGAAGAATACAGAAAACATCGTAGCCCTCTGTGACGTAGATTGGCGCTACGCAAAAGGTGTATTCGACGAATTCCCCAATGCAAAGAAATATTGGGATTATCGTAAAATGTACGATGAAATGGGAAAATCTATTGATGCAGTGATCGTTGCTACCGCCGACCACACACATGCCATCATTACAGCCGATGCCATGACAATGGGCAAACACGTATATTGCCAAAAACCGCTGACGCACTCTGTATATGAGTCCCGTCTGCTCACTCGTCTGGCTGCTTCTACTGGTGTAGTTACCCAAATGGGTAACCAAGGTTCTTCAGATGAAGGTACTGACTTAGTATGCGAATGGATATGGAACGGTGAAATTGGCGATGTAATAAAAGTGGAATGCGCTACCGACCGCCCCATCTGGCCGCAAGGACTGAACGTTCCTGAAAAGGAAGATCGTATTCCTCGTACACTAAACTGGGATTTGTTTACTGGTCCTGCCAAATTGAATCCTTATAACGAAATCTATCATCCTTGGAACTGGCGCGGATGGTGGGATTATGGTACAGGTGCTTTGGGCGATATGGCCTGCCACATCCTGCACCAACCGTTTAGGGCTTTGAAGTTACAATATCCTACTAAGGTGGAAGGCTCGTCTACATTATTACTCAATTCTTGTGCTCCGCAAGCACAGCATGTGAAGCTGACTTTCCCCGCACGCGAAAATATGCCGAAAGTAGCTATGCCCGAAGTGGAAGTTCACTGGTACGACGGTGGCATGATGCCTGAACGTCCGAAAGGATTCCCCGAAGGAAAACAACTGATGCAAAGTGGTGGTGGTCTAACCATCTTCCATGGTACCAAAGACACACTAATTTGCGGTTGCTATGGACAAAACCCATGGTTGCTTTCAGGTCGTGTACCCAATGCACCGAAAGTTTGCCGTCGTGTACCGAAGGCTATGAATGGCGGTCATGAAATGGACTGGGTACGTGCTTGCAAAGAAAGCGCTTCAAACCGTGTAATGCCGAAGTCTGACTTCTCAGAAGCAGGCCCAATGAACGAAATGGTAGCTATGGGTGTATTAGCAATCCGTCTACAGGGTTTAAATAAGACATTGGAATGGGACGGTGCCAATATGCGTTTTACTAATATCGGTGACGAGGAAACTATCCGTACAGTCATCAAGGATGGTTTCAAGATACACAACGGTCATCCTACGTTCGACAAGACATGGACCGATCCTGTCAATGCCAAAGCATTTGCCGAAGAACTTGTGAAGCACAACTACCGCGAAGGTTGGAAATTACCCGATATGCCAAGATAACAATCAAACATAAACTATTTAATATTTTTTTATTATGAAGAAAATTTATTATCCTTTGGCTTGCTGCCTCATTGGTGGTATGTTAGCCTCTTGTGGAGGCGGTGCCAAAAAACAAAATGTTACGGAAGAAAGTACGCCTACTACCGTTACATTATCTTATTCCAAATCATTAAAGGGAGCTGAAACAGACAGCCTGACCTTACCGATAGACGCTGATGGCTATATAACTATCTTCGACGGAACAAGCTTGGACGGATGGCGCGGATATGGCAAAGACCAAGTACCTTCCAGATGGACTATTGAAGATGGCTGTCTTAAATTTAACGGCACAGGTACTGGTGAAGGACAGACTGGTGAAGGAGGCGATTTAATCTTCGCCCACAAATTCAAAAACTTTGAGATGGAATTAGAATGGAAGATTTCAAAAGGTGGTAACTCCGGTATCTTCTACCTGGCTCAGGAAGTCACTTCTCAAGACAAGGACGGTAATGAAGTGTTGGAACCTATCTACATCTCCGCTCCCGAATTCCAAGTACTGGACAACGCTAATCATCCCGATGCAAAACTGGGCAAGGACAACAATCGTCAGGCAGCTTCTCTATATGATATGATTCCTGCCGTTCCTCAGAATGCCAAACCATTCGGTGAATGGAATAAAGCCAAAATTATGGTATACAAAGGCACCGTAGTTCATGGACAAAACGATGAGAACGTATTGGAATACCACTTATGGACCAAGCAATGGACAGATATGTTGCAGGCCAGCAAATTCAGTGAAGAAAAATGGCCCTTGGCATTTGAACTCCTGAACAACTGTGGCGGAGATAACCATGAAGGTTTCATTGGTGTACAAGACCATGGAGACGACATTTGGTTCCGTAACATCCGCGTGAAAGTTCTTGACTAATCCTTTCTTTTCAAACATAACGATGCCTGCAATGAGAATCATCGCTTTTAAAAGCGACAGTCTCGTTGCAGGCATTTATCCAATACAATCCATGAAAAAATAACAAATATGATAATGAAAAATTATATCTTTACATTGCTGGCAATCTTCTGTCTGACCGTGCCACAAGCGTGTACCACACCCCAATCCCCCCAAAAGAAGGAAAAAGAAAAAAAAGAAGTCGCCATACAACTCTATTCCGTGAGAGATTTGATAAACAATGGCGGAGACCTCAACAAAATTTTGAAAGACTTGGCAGATATGGGTTATACCAGTGTGGAAGCTGCTAACTACAATGATGGAAAATTCTATGGCAAGACTCCCAAAGAATTCAAACAAATGGTAGAAGCAAACGGAATGAAAGTGCTTTCCTCACACACATCGCACGGCTTGTCGGACAAGGAATTATCTTCAGGTGACTTTACGGAAGCTCTGGCATGGTGGGATCAATGTATAGCTGATCACAAAGCTGCCGGTATGGAATACATTGTCACTCCATGGCTTGGCGTACCCAAGACTTTGAAAGAATTGCAAACCTACTGTGATTATTACAATGAAGTGGGCAAGCGTTGTAATGCTGCCGGACTGAAATACGGTTACCACAACCATGCTCATGAATTCCAAAAAGTAGAAAACAAGGAAATAATGCTGGATTATATGCTACAGCATACTAATCCTGAATATGTATTCTTTCAAATGGACGTTTACTGGGTAGTGCGTGGAGATAACAGCCCGGTGGATTACTTCAATAAATATCCCGGACGCTTCACAATGCTCCACATCAAAGACCACCGCGAAATAGGGCAAAGCGGTATGGTAGGTTACGATGCTATTTTCAAAAATACAGATAAAGCAGGTGTGCACCATTTGGTGGCAGAGATCGAACAATACAGTTGTCCTGTAGAAGAAAGTGTAAAGCAAAGCCTAGACTATTTACTTGAAGCTCCCTTTGTAAAAGCATCGTATAGCAAATAAACAGGAAAATTATTTATTTGAAAACACTCCTCAATGGGATGGTGAAAACAATAAGGGCGTATCATTTATCTTGATACACCCTTATTGTCATTTCATACGACTTTAACAGAATATAAGCGTAGCTAATAATTCATACAACCAAAGTTTATTAAAGCCCCAGCTTTGCCGAAATCTCCAGCATCCTCTTGATAGGCTTCACTGCTTTCTCGGCAATTTCAGGATCTACTATTATTTCCGGAGATTCGTCTTTCAAGCAATTATAAAGCTTTTCCAGCGTATTTAATCTCATGAAGCTACATTCATTGCAGGCACAGGTACTATCGTTAGGAGGAGCCGGAATAAACGTCGTTTGCGGACATTTCTTCTGCATCTCATGAAGGATGCCCGATTCGGTAGCAACAATATACTCTTTCTCGGGATGATTCACTGCATACTTCAGCAATGCTGCGGTTGAACCTACCACATCAGCCAACTTCAAAACTACACTCTTACATTCGGGATGTGCCAAGACCACTGCATCGGGATGCTGCGCTTTTAATTCAACAATCTTTTCAACCGAGAATTGTTCGTGTACATGGCATGCGCCGTCCCATAATAACATATTGCGCCCCGTGATAGAGTTAATATAATTCCCCAGATTTCTGTCAGGACCAAAGATTATTTTCTCATCTTTGGGGAAACTTTCCACGATCTGCTTCGCATTGGTAGAAGTTACCACAACATCCGTCACTGCTTTCACGGCAGCTGTCGTATTCACGTAAGATATCACCGTATATCCGGGATGCTCTTTGACAAACTGACTGAACTTGTCCGCCGGACAACTGTCCGCCAACGAACAACCGGCTGCCATATCAGGAACCAGCA
Organism: Bacteroides sp. AM16-24; assembly: GCF_003471885.1. NCBI lineage: Bacteria > Pseudomonadati > Bacteroidota > Bacteroidia > Bacteroidales > Bacteroidaceae > Bacteroides > Bacteroides sp. AM16-24. The sequence continues at coordinate 62,591 of NZ_QRKI01000009.1, read as the reverse complement.
CTTTCTTATTCGGACAAAGCACTTTGGCTGTTTCACCCATAAAGTGAACACCGCACATCACAATGATATCCGCTTCCGTTTTAGCTGCCCATTGAGCTAATGCCAGACTATCGCCGACGTAATCGGCTATATCCTGTATTTCCCCCTTCTGGTAATAGTGCCCCAGAATAATCGCGTTCTTCTCCTTTTTAAGTTGCTTGATAGCTTCTATGAGATTATTCATAATTATATTTTTTATTTCTCTTTCTAATTTAAAAATCCTTTGATGGTGATGATAGGCTGTTAATAGTGTCGACAAGTAAATACGATTTTTCTTGCCGGAGAAGTTATTAGTATGAGATAAAACTTTATTCGTACGTTATCAACGGGCAAATAAAAGGTATATCTCTTGATAATAAGCCATCTATAAAACTCTTTCAACACCTTGTTGATAAAGTGCAAAGTTAATAACTTTATGGTTATAAACCGGTGTAATAGGGCTGAAAAATGTGTTTATATAACCTCAGAAAGTTTCTCTTAACTTTTTTGGAATGTTCATTTCGGTGGATGCATATACGTTGTTTTGAATATTGCAAGAATTATTTTTGAATTTCTTTCCCTACTCTTTTGACAGCTTTTCAACGGTTATTAACAGGGATGTGAACGGAAAGAAGTATCTTTGCAACAGGAATAAAAAGATAACGTATAAGTACGTTGTTTGTTCTACACTTGTGTGGCTTGTCTGTAATGCTTGTGTTGTATAAATGAAACACAAGTGTGGTGCAAATAAAACACTTGTGTTAAACAAGTCTTTGTAAATCAATCTATTAATAAAATTCATTTAAAGAGTATGGCTGTCATGCGTAAACTGAAAATAACAGAACTGAATCGTATTAGTATAGAGGAGTTTAAGGAAGCTGAGAAGCTACCCTTGGTGGTGGTATTGGATAATATCCGCAGTCTTCATAACATTGGTTCTGTATTTCGTACTTCGGATGCTTTCCGGGTGGAATGTATCTATCTGTGTGGCATTACAGCTACTCCGCCCCATCCTGAAATGCATAAAACAGCTTTAGGTGCTGAATTCACTGTCGACTGGAAGTATGTTGATAACTGTGTTGAAGCTGTTGATAACCTTAAAAAGGAAGGATATACTGTTTATTCCGTAGAGCAGGCGGAAGGCAGTATCATGTTGGATGAGTTGTCTTTAGACCGTACTAAAAAGTATGCAGTAGTTATGGGCAATGAGGTGAAAGGAGTTCAGCAGGAGGTTATTGACCATTCCGATGGATGTATTGAGATACCCCAATATGGTACGAAACACTCATTGAACGTATCTGTAACTGCCGGTATCGTTATCTGGGATTTATTCAAGAAACTGAAATAACAAGGTGTTGATAAGTTGTTTGAACCCTGTTCAAACAGTGGTTATTATGTCCTTATCAATAGAGAAATGAACAATAGTTCATAGAAGTTTTCAACATAGATAAGTGTTTGAAATACATGGTTTTCTATAATGACTGTTTTTCATTACTAACAGTGTTCTTAACATCATATCAACAGGAGGGTTCAAACTATGAAAAAGGTTTTATTAATTCTTTTATTCTGTATTTTCCATAGCTGGAATGGTAAAGCTCAAGCGGACTTTTATTCGTTGCAATCATTGGGCGACAGGTATATTTATGACTCTGAATATTTTGATGATTCACGTGAACTGCAAGTATACCGGAGTGGGGTAGATGCTACTTTGAAGAGTGATTCATTGTTGACTATCTATGTATTCGATGCTCAATATCCGCCTACTTTCAATTTGTTTTGTTCTACCTTTGAATTGTTGTATCCGGGTGTTCCCTGTATAATCGTTGGTATTTCGAATCCTAACAGGCAGAGTGAATTAACTCCTCCTTATACGGATGAAGAATCGGTAAAGGGGTATGATGATCCTGGGAAGGCGGATTCTTTATTGTTATCTCTGGAAAAAGAAATTATTCCTTTTATAAAGAGCAGATATAATACGGGTTCGCGGAATATACTGGTAGGACATTCGTTAGGCGGCACGTTTGTGACGTATGCTTTACTTAGCAACCACGGTTTGTTTCAATGCATTCTGTCCGTCTCTCCTAACTATATGTATAGCAGGAAGATGATGATTGATAAACTTTCAGAATTTACTAAAGAGTACAAAGGGGCTAGCCAACTTTATATGTATCTGGCAAGCGGGAAGAAGGATAAAATAGAAGAGTCATTTAAGCCTGTCACAGAGGAGGCAATAAAGATCTTATCCGCTTGTCCGAAGATTGTTTTGAACTATGATTCTTTGAATATAGAAAAACACAGTCATACGATCTTTGAAGGTTATTACAGGGGGCTGTTGGGATTGAAAAACTACGTAAATAAGGAGTAGGATATTTCTATTTTAAAGTTGCCCGCTTTCTACCAGCAGAATAACCCGTTCGGTAAGCGCATCATCTCCTGTGGGATCATATTGTTTTTTCAGGCTGGCACCGAACAGTGCAGCAAAAGTCTGATAGAAACCTGCTCTAAAAGGTCCCATGAAGGCTTTTACCAGTTCGTAACCCGTGGAATTGGTTTGGCGGTCCACTAACTTGATTAATAACTTTCCTTGAGAGAAAGAAAGCTTTTTCATGCGTGGAGTATATTGTTCTTTCAGGCTTTTTTCTACCGCTTTCATGTGTTTCTGACGGCTTTTCTCATCAGGTAAAGTCATCATATATTCGTAAGTTTCAATAACTGCGCGGTTGATTTCTTTGGAGATAGGCAATACCTTCTTTACGTTATATACCAGTCGGTTATATTCATTCAACTGTTTTTTGTTCTTGAATTTGAGAGGTTTGAAAATATAAACGGTAGGTATCTTTATATACGGGATAGTGTCTCCTTCGTAAATGCACATAGGAACCAGGTATCCTTCGGTTTTCGTTTCCTGTGCCTGGCATAGGGAAGTTCCGAACAGAAGGAAGACTACGATAATGAATATGTTCAGCCGTGCGTTCATGCCACAAAATTAAGTGTTTATCTTTATATTTGGTTTGATTGTCGATGTTTTCCTTGCCTTGTTAACTTATTTATGGTAATTTCGCGACAATTAAACTTATTTACACGAATGAAATTACTCAAGTTGGGAGTTTTTCTGAGTATGCTGTTGATGACTCCTGTACTTGAAGCCCAAAATACAAGTGTGTCCCTATGGGAAGAGAACATAGAGCAACTCTCTATGGATGAGGAAGAAAAGAATTGGGAAGATGAGCTTGAAGAGCTTTCCGATCGTTTGCACGAACCTGTTAATATCAATGTTACTACTAAACATGAATTAGAGCAATTTTCTTTTCTTTCGGATATTCAAATTGAAAATATCTTGGCTTATGTGTATATACACGGGCAGATGCAAACTATTTATGAACTGCAATTGGTGGAAGAAATGGATAAGCATACCATTGACTTGCTACTCCCTTTTGTTTGTGTGCATCCTGTTGCGGAAAAGAAAGGTTTTCCCCGGTTGAAAAGTCTGTTGAAATATGGTAAGCAGGAGGTATTAACCCGGCTGGATGTGCCCTTTTATACCCGTAAAGGTTATCAGAAAAATTATTTGGGACCTGCAATGTATCATTCTCTGAGATATGGGTATCGTTATGGAGATTACCTCCAAATGGGAATTACAGCAGAAAAGGATGCAGGAGAACCTTTCTTTGCCTTGCATAATGAAAAAGGATATGATTATTATTCTATTTACTTTCTGCTTCGTAATCTGGGTAAGTTGAAAACGTTGGTATTGGGAAATTTCAGATTAAGTTTCGGGCAAGGGTTGGTAGTCAGCACTGATTTCCGTTTAGGGAAAACTTATTCTCTCTCAACGGTGGATAACCGTAATAGTGGTATCCGGAAGCATAGTTCTACGGATGAATATAATTATTTCAGGGGTGCTGCGGCAACAGTGGAGGTTATCCCTGCACTTCAGTTATCCGGTTTTTATTCACATCGTTCTATGGATGGAGTCATAGAAGGGAATGAAATTACCTCTATTTATAAAACCGGATTGCATCGTACGGAGAAGGAAGCAGATAAAGTAAATGCTTTCACTTTACAGTTGATGGGTGGAAATATTACCTATGAAAAGAACAATCTAAAAGTAGGAATGACAGGTATTTACTACTTTTTCAACCGTAGTTATCAACCGGTATTAAGAACCTATGCCAAGTATAATCTGCAAGGGAATTACTTTCATAATGTGGGGGTAGATTATAAATATCGTTGGAATCGATTTACTCTGACAGGTGAAGCAGCTATGGGTAAACAAGGTTATTCACTGTTGAACCAGTTGAAATATAACATATTAACCGGTTATCAACTGCTGATTGTTCATAGATATTATAGCCATGATTACTGGGCAATGTTTGCACGTTCGTTTGGTGAAAGTAGTGCACCGCAAAATGAAAATGGTTGGTATCTGGCTACCGAAGCATCGCCTTTGGCACATTGGAAGTTCTTCGCTTCTTTGGATTTATTTTCTTTTCCCTGGTGGAAATACCGCATCAGTAAACCGTCGCAAGGTGTGGATGGTATGTTTCAATCACTCTATTCTCCTAAGCGAAATTTATCTATGTATGTTAATTATCGCTATAAGCGAAAAGAGAGAGATGTGGCGGGTACGGATGGAAAAGTTATCCTTCCTACTTATCAGCATAGTCTTCGTTACCGACTGACTTATTCACCGGATCATCTACAGTTACGAACAACGGTGGATTATAATCATTTTCATTCGCAGGGGCAGGAGGGAAGCCAGGGATATCAGTTTACACAATCCTGCTCGTATGCTTTTTCTTTTCCTATAAAGATATCTGTGCAGGGTACTTATTTCCATACGGATGATTACGATTCCCGTATTTATGCTTCTGAAAAAGGATTGCTTTATACCTTTTATACACCTTCGTTTTATGGGCAAGGATTTCGTTTTTCTGCTTGTGTCCGGTATGATGTGAACAAAGTTTTTATGTTCCTTGTTAAATTCGGGCAGACTATCTACGAAGATCGTGAAAATATTGGTTCGGGTAACGACCTGATACAAGGAAACAAAAAAGCCGACTTACAAATGCAACTTCGTATAAAGATTTAGTTAACTTTGCCGTTATAAACGCTGAAAATACTGTATTTGTTTTTTATAGTAATTCAGTAATTTGAATCGTCAATTGTCAAATAGTAAATAAAATGACTGTAATTTATCCGTCTCCCATTTTCGGTCCTGTTCATTCCCGCCGTTTGGGAGTATCCTTAGGGATTAACTTGTTGCCGGAAGATGGTAAGGTGTGTTCATTCGACTGCATTTATTGTGAATGCGGTTTCAATGCAGACCATCGTCCCAAGAAAGCATTGCCTACCCGCGAAGAGGTTCGCGATGCTCTTGAAGCCAGATTGCAAGATATGCAACAGAACGGACCTCAACCGGATGTATTGACCTTTGCCGGAAATGGTGAGCCTACAGCTCATCCGCATTTTCCTGAAATCATAGAAGATACGTTGATGCTTCGTGATAAGTATTTCCCGAATGCCAAAGTCAGTGTATTGAGTAATTCCACCTTTATTCACCGCCCTGCAGTGTTTGATGCGCTGAATAAGATAGATAACAACATATTGAAACTTGATACGGTAGACGAGGATTATATTCATACTGTGGATCGTCCTACAGGGCATTATTCCATAGACGAAATCATAGAACATATGAAAGCTTTTCAAGGAAACTGCATTATTCAGACCATGTTCATGAAAGGCAGTTATCAAGGGAAAGACGTGGATAATACTTCGGATAAGTACGTTCTTCCGTGGCTGGAGGTTGTGAAAGAGATAAAACCCCGCCAGGTGATGATTTATACCATTGATCGTGAAACGCCTGACCATGATCTTTGTAAGGCTACTCATGAAGAACTGGACCGCATTGCTTCTTTAATTAAAGAAGAAGGTCTTCCGGTTAGTGTTTCTTATTAAGCGGTTTACAGGAGCTATATATCCAACGTATTGGGTCTATATATCCAATGTGTCCCATCTATATATCCAATACGTTGGGTATAGATATCCTGCAAATGTGAAATAATAGAGTGAAAAGAGTTTGAATTAAGATTATAGTAAAACAAATAAGTAGTATGAAACCTATTGCAATTAAAGACCTTTCAGAGAACTTCTTTGAAGTTATCGGTAAAGAATGGATGCTGGTGACGGCAGGTAATAAAGATCATTTCAATACGATGACTGCCAGTTGGGGTGGTATAGGCTTCCTATGGAACAAACCGGTGGTCTATGTCTTTATCCGTCCGGAACGTTACACGTTTGAGTTTATTGAGAAGAGTGAATACTTCACGCTTTCTTTCCTGGGAGAAGAGAATAGAGCTATCCATAAGATATGTGGAAGCAAGTCGGGTAGGGAAGTAGACAAGGTAAAAGAGACGGGACTGAAATCGGTTATTACTGAAAAAGGAAATATTCTTTTTGAACAAGGACGTCTCAGTCTGGAATGCCGTAAGCTCTATACGGATATAATGAAAGAAGAAAGTTTTATTGATCCAAGTGTTTGTAAGCAATGGTATGGTGGTGCCCATGGCGGTTTACATCATATTTATGTAGCAGAGATTACTGGAGCATGGATGAGAGAATAAATATCTTTAATAATATAAAGGAGGGAATGATTTTTTCATTCCCTCCTTTATATTATTACCTTGTTTTACTCATTCAATAATTCTTTCGATCTTTCCAATGCCACATTGATATTCGGGCAGATATTCTTTTCACCCAGAAGCTCATAGAAACCGGATTTTTCCAACGCTTTGTGCACTTTTTCATTCACACCGGAAAGTACGATTGTTGTCTTCTCCCGTTGCGCCATCTGGCAAAGATTGGTTAGATTGTGAATACCTGTTGAATCGATGAAAGGTACTTTCCTCATACGTATAATGCGCACTTTAGGACGGTCTCCCAGTCTGGACATGATTTCCTCAAATTTAGTGGCAATACCAAAGAAGTAAGGGCCGTTTATTTCATATACTTCCACACCCTTAGGGATGGACAAGTTTTCTTCTTCTTCTTTGCTGGCAGATTCTTCATTCAGATTTATCTCATCTTTAATAACAGAAATTTCAGTGGTTTCCATAACGCGATGCATGAAAAGTACACAAGCTATGACAAGACCCACTTCAATAGCGATGGTTAAGTCGAAAATTACTGTCAGGAAGAAGGTAATCAGCAATACAGTGACATCTGATTTCGGATTCTTCAGCAATGCCTTGAACGTACGCCATCCACTCATATTATAAGAGACTATTACGAGTACACCTGCCAGACATGCCATTGGAATATATTGTGCCAAAGGCATAAGGAACAGAAGGATAAGCAAAAGCACCATTGCATGTATCATACCTGCAACAGGGGTTTTACCACCATTGTTTATATTGGCCATTGTACGTGCAATAGCACCGGTGGCAGGAATACCACCAAATAAAGGTGTTATTAGATTGGCAGCTCCTTGTGCTATCAATTCTGTATTGGAATCATGCTTGTCACCGATAACACCATCCGCTACCGTGGCAGAAAGCAGTGATTCGATGGCTCCTAATACTGCAATGGTAATGGCTACAGGGAATAAGTCCTGAATAGCTTCCCAGTTCAGTGAAGGCATTACTGCGTCCGGCAGTTCCGCTTTGATGCTGAAACGGTCACCAATGGTATCTATACAGTTGATTCCGGCATAAGTCTTCATCAAATATACCGCTACTGTTACTACAATGATAGCAATCAGCGATCCCGGTATCTTCTTTGAGAATTTCGGGGTTATGGCAATAATTACAATACTTACAATGCTGACAATCGTATTCCACCAGTTAATGGTGTCGAAATGCTGGAAATAAATCATCCATTTCCCGACAAAATCTCCGGGAACCTTTTCACCACCGAAACTAAGTCCGAAAATATCAGCTATCTGGGTGGTGAAAATAGTGACAGCAATACCACTGGTAAATCCTACGATGATAGGATAAGGGATAAACTTAATTACGGCACCCAACTTGAATATCCCTAACAGAATAAGAATGATTCCCGCCATTAGCGTGGCAACAATCAATCCCGCTTCTCCGTATTGCTGGATAATGCCGTAAATAATAACGATAAAAGCTCCTGTAGGACCACCGATCTGTACTTTGCTACCTCCCAACATGGAGATAATAAATCCGGCAATGATTGCCGTGATAATACCTTTCTCGGGTGATACACCGGATGCAATACCAAATGCAATGGCAAGCGGGAGAGCAACGATACCTACTATGATACCGGCCATCAGGTCTGCCATGAATAATTCTTTCGAGTAGTTCTTCAAAGCCGTGAATAGCTTTGGTTTGAATTCGAACGCTTTCATAAATAATCTGTACTTTTTGTGAAACGAGGTGCAAAATTAGACAAAATAATGCATATATTGGTTGATTGCTTTCAAATATATTATATTTGCAACAGCTAACTGTAATATTATGAAATCACGACTGCTTATATTCTTTCTTTTCCTTTCTATTTTTAATATATATGCTTCGGATGTGAAGTTTTATAATATTAATACGATGTATGGAATTTCCATGCGGGAGATGGCTTCTGTCTGCAAAGATGAGAATGGTTTTATTTGGGCTTCTTCTAAAACGGGTATATTGAGAATTACGGAAAGTGATTATCGCATCTATCAGCTTCCTTATAAAACAGCCAATATCATAAATGTCAAGCTGGCCTATAATAACTCGTTTTTAATAGCATATACGAATAATGGGCAATTCTTTCATTATAATAAACTGCATGATCGGTTTGATTTATTTCTGGATCTTAGGGTTTCATTAAAAAATTCTTATTTAAGTGTAGGCAAAGTCGTTATTGATGATGAACAGGCTCTCTGGATTCCCACTTCCGGAGGATTGTGCAAATATAAAAATGGAATGTTTTCCAAAATAGGTGAAAAACAAATTATGACACAGAGTATAGCACCTTATGATCAGACACATTTGCTTGTAACGCATCAGGATAGTATTAGTTTGCTGAATATGAATACATTGGAACAAAAAAGTGTATATGAAATAAATAATACTTTTCAGATAAGCAGTCTTTTTTATGATAATAAAGGAGAGGTTTTATGGATAGGAACTTCTACTGACGGTCTTTTTTATCTGGATATGCAAAAAAAATCGTTATTACCATTTCTTGATTTTCCAAAGCAGCCTATCGGAGTGATAACGGAAAGTTCTGATTCAACATTATTGGTTGGGATTGACGGGCAGGGAGTATGGGAATTGGATAAGGATAAAAAAAAGGTTCTGAATATTCTGAAAGAAGATATTGATAACCCTTTCTCTCTTCGTGGGGATGGAGTTTATGATATTTATTGCGATGGTCAGCAGAGGGTGTGGGTCACTACCTATACTGGTGGACTTTCTTTCTTTGACTGGAAATCTCCCTTGATTAATCAAATTACCCATCAGGTTAATAATCCGAATTCTTTAGGAAATGATAATGTAAACAAGATACTGGAAGATAGTAAAGGAGATATCTGGTTTGCTACGAATAATGGGATAAGCAGGTGGAGAGTAGCCACGAATGAATGGGATACTTATTATCAGAATAAGCAGGAACAGGCACAGGTATTTCTGGCTTTATGTGAAGATGATGAAGGAAACATCTGGGCGGGTTCGTTCTCATCCGGATTTTATGTTTTAGATCGGAATACCGGAAAAGAATTGGTTCATTATCCGCGCAATACATCGGATTTGAAGTCTGATGGTAAATTCATAATGAATATATATAAGGATAGCGAAGGTGATATATGGATTGGAGGTATTCGAGATGTAATATGTTATTTAACGAAAGAAAAGCGTTTTCATACGTATGGTGCACAACCTATGCGTACGTTTATGGAGTTTTCTCCGGGAAAAATGTTGTTGGCATGTACTTATTCTGTGCTTTTGTTAGACAAAGAAACAGAAGAAATATCTTTTTTACCGGAATGCCTTGCACAAGATATTTTAGTAATAGGGGATGATATTTGGGTGGCTACTTCCGGGGACGGATTGTTGCACCATAATTACACGACTCGTGAAACTCATAAGATAACAGTGGAATCCGGCTTGCCATCTAACTATGTTAACAGTGTCATGTATGATAATGGGTATCTATGGTTAGGAACGGAAAATGGATTGTGTCGCTATAATCCTGCCGACAGTACGGTGCATACTTATTATTCCACTTTGGCTCTTTCCAGTGCTTCGTTCAATGTGAATGCCAGTTGCAAATTGCGCAATGGCGAATTGATCTGGGGCACCAATAATGGAGCGGTAATGTTTAACCCTGATAAATTATATCATACCCAGCTCAACGGGCAAATTTATTTCCAGAATATCAATATTTCCGGCAGTTCTATCAGAGAAAATCAGGATTTGTTGCGTGGGATTCCGGTAAATAAGCAAACAGATATTTCATTCAAATATGATCAGAATACTCTGACGCTTGAGGTATTGCCTATTGGTGTTTCTTTCAAAGAAATAAAATTTTCATGGAAAATGGAAGGGCTTGATGCGGAGTGGTCACATCCTTCCAGTCAGCAGATAATTACTTATACCAATATCCCCAACGGGAATTTCCGGCTTAGAGTAAGAATGTACAATAATTCACTTTCTCGGATAGTCGATGAACGTACATTGGATATACACGTTATTCCGCTTTACTGGCAGACGTGGTGGTTCCGTCTGGTGATATTCATTATTATAATGAGTATCACATTCTTTGTACTTAAATTCTATATAAACCGTTTAAAACAGCGTCATGCCGAAGATAAAATTCGTTTTTTTACAAATACCGCTCATGATCTTCGTACATCGATAACGTTGATAAATGCACCTATTCAGGAATTGAATAAAGAGAAGGAATTATCAGATAAAGGGCATTATTATTTGAATCTGGCTATGGAACAGTCTGAACGTTTATCTAATGTTGCAACCCAACTCCTGGATTTTCAGAAAGTGGATATGGGGAAAGGACAACTGTTTCTGGTGATGGTTGATATTGTAAACTTGGTGTATAGGCGGAAAACAATGTTCAAGTCTACAGCGGGAAAAAAGAATGTTATATTGGAATTTGTCTCTAACAGAGAATCTTATATGTCGGCTGTCGATGAATTGAAAATAGAGAAAGTCGTTGATAATTTGATATCTAATGCAATCAAATATTCTCATACGAATGGTAAAGTGGAGCTTACATTGAATTGTAATGAGTACTATTGGAGCTTAGCGGTAAGAGATTATGGATTGGGTATCTCTGATAATGCTCAGAAGAAGTTGTTCAAAGAGTTTTATAGAGGAGATAATAAGGTTAATTCACGTATGGTAGGTTCTGGAATAGGCCTGTTGTTGGTGAAGAATTACGTTTTGATGCATGAGGGAAAAGTCTCGCTTGAAAGTAAGGAGAATGAAGGTTCTTTATTCAAAATAAACATCCCTTATAAAGAAGTGGTTGAGGTTGCACCTGTTGAACATGAAGAACCGGAAAATATCACATCTGCCGATGGTTCGTCTGATCAGTCGGAATATAAACAGGAAGATGATAAATCCGGAAAGAAGAAATCTATATTAATCGTAGACGATAATAAGGATTTGCGGAACTTCCTGAAGTGCTCTTTTGAAAATCAATATTACATTTTAGAGGCTGGCAATGGTAATAAAGCATGGGAATTGCTTCAGAAGGAATTTCCTGAATTGATTATTTCGGATGTGATGATGCCTGATATGGATGGCTTTGAGTTATGTAAATTGGTCAAATCTACTTTTGAAACTTCGCATATTCCGGTAATTCTGTTGACTTCACTTTGTGATAAAAGTGACCAGTTGGAAGGTTTAGGTCTGGGGGCAGAGGACTATATCACAAAACCTTTTGATATATCACTTCTGGAGCAACGGATAAAGTCCCTTGTGCGAAACAGGGAAATTATCAGAGAGAAAGCTTTGAAGTTAATAAAGCCGAATAATGATGATCAACAGGCTATTCTGACGAATGAGCTTAATGACCACTTTGTGAAAAAAGCAGTGGAAGTGATTCATAATAATATGCAAAATTTGGATTTTGACAAAGAAAGCTTTGCTATGGAAATGCATGTGAGCGCTTCACTATTGTATAAAAAGATAAAAGCACTGACAGGTCAATCACCTATTGACTTTATTAAATCCATTCGTTTAAGCCGGGCTTTAGAATTACTCCAATCTCATAAATACACTATCACAGAAGTTAGCGAACTTTGTGGCTATTCCAGTATCAGTTACTTTAGTACGGTATTTAAAAAGTACTTTGGTAAGTCTCCTACAGAAATCTGATACTTTTCATTAAGGTGTTATCAACCGCCTTGAATATAGATTTTGCAAGGGCTGTGGGTGATATGACGACTGTTGAAATGGGAAAGATTGCCTATAAATATCCTGAAAAATCTGTTCTTACTTATTTGAAGAAGCATTTCGGGAATAAAGATTGATGTTTTCCATTATTAAGTATTATTTTAGCTCTTGTTTATTGACCGGAAGGTTTTCCTTACGTATCATATAATAAACGAAGATATTATTATGATGAACCAGAAAAAAATACAAGAGCTTATAAGTAGGAGCCAGCAGGGGGATGCAGTAGCATTCTCTCTGCTGGTTTCTATGTTTCAGCCACTTGTATTCCGGCTTGCTTTCCGATTGCTGTGCGACGAAGGTGAGGCTAAAGATATGGTACAGGAAACCTTTGTAAAGGTGTGGCTGGCGCTGGGTAAATATAATGGTGAGTGCCGTTTCTCTACCTGGCTTTATAAAATCACTTGCAATACCTGTTATGACCGTCTGCGCTCCCTGCACCATTCACCACTTGATAATGAGGTAGATTATTCCGTTTCTGTGAATATTTCGTCAGATGATAATGTAGAATTGGCGGTGGTAAATAAGCAACTGCGTGAACTAATTTTAAGATATACTGATGAACTATCTCCCCGACAAAGGTTGATTTTTATATTACGGGATATTGAGGAACTGGATGTACCGGAGGTACAAACTATCACCGGACTTTCTGCCGGAATTATTAAAGCCACTCTTTACCTGGCCCGGAAGAATATACGAAACAAAATGAATCAAATAGATGCTGACTTATGAAACAAGATGATAAACTTTACAATGAATGGCTTGATGAGGTGAGAAATGTACAACCTATATTGAGCAATCCGGATGAACTGACTACCGCCATTTTGCAGCAAGTGAGCAGGATCGTTCCCCGAAAGAAGAAAAGGAAAAACCTGCTGATTGGCGGTTGGGTATCCGGGATGGCCGCGGGACTTTTGTTGTGCTTGTTGGTGAGTGAGGCTCTTCTTAGCCCAGTTCCCGATGGTGTCAGAGTAGAAGAGGAGTATCGTTTCCAAGAAAACAGTGCTTATTCCTTACCGGAAGGCTGGGAGAAGATGAGGCTTTCTGAAAAGAGCAATTACCTGTCTGGACAGTATGTGCAGTATAAGAAGCTCAGACAAAAGAGAATAATGGAACTTACAAAGAAAACTTATTAAATTATATCATTATGAGAACGTATAAATGGATGGCAGTCATTGTTTTGCTGCTCAGTATGACTTCCTGCGGTACCTATTACCGGATGGTTTCTCAGGTAAATAGTGATGGTAGTATGCACAGAGAGGTGTATGCTTATGGCGACTCTGCTTTCCTTGCGGGAGACAGGACTCACAATCCGTTTCTGTTCCGGATAGATTCGGGGTGGGAAGTGAGCAATCTGGACTCTGTTGTTAAATTCAACTGCTGGGGAGATGAAGATAAACTGAATGTGAAAGTCTGCCGGACTTATCCAACGGTAGGTTTCGATAACTTCAGTACTTTGGATGGAAAGGAATACAGTCTTCCTCTGGTAGTTCCGGTTGAAAAACTCAGGAAGAGCTTCCGCTGGTTCTATACGTATTATCAGTATACGGCTACTTATGGTGAATTACCCGATAAAGGTCCGGTACCTCTCAAAAATTATATGAGTAAAGAAGAGCGGCGGATATGGTTTCGGGGAGATCAGGAGGCTTTGATCGGATTAAATGGCATTGAACAGAATAATAGGTTGGATGACGTTGAAGCTAAATTTTGGAAATGGTATAACCGTAGTCAGTATGAATTGAGTTGTGAAGTAATTCTTCATTTCATTACAATAAAAGGAGATACGACCTTTGTACATCAGTTGGCAGACCTGAAGGAACCGGTTTATGGGAAGTACTTTTCCGGAAAAGATACTGGTGATAACGGTTCGCCCGAAGAGGTATGCAATTATTTGGATGAATTGAGTCAAACGAAATACTTCTCAAGCTTATATGTGGACAATAAAAAGCCAATAGATGATCTGTTTGAGGAAAAAGGGCGGATTGCAGAATTGTTTGGTTATGCTGTGCAGTTTGAGTTATCCATGCCAGGCAGGGTGGTTTCTACCAATGCAGCCATGCAAAAAGATGAGTCACTCATTTGGAAAGTAGATGCTTTTCGTCTATTGGACAGTGATTATATGCTTGTTGCTAAATCCCGTGTAGTTAATTATTGGGCTTTTGGCATTGCATTGTTACTGATATTACTTATTGGTGGATACTGTTGGAGACTATATAGAAAGCTTTCATAACTCTGTAGGATTCATATATATCATATTACGTTATGGAAGGGATAAAATCAACCCATCAAGAGCATCATTACAGTTCCCATTAAAGGAAACGAGCGTTCCCATTAGGGGAAACTGTAGTTCCCTGCACTCGGAAACTTGTGTTTCCTATCAAGGCATTGGAATTTCAGTAGATGCTACTGAGAGCCTAATCAAGACTGAAGTTATACAATATCAACCAGACCCGATTTACCGATAAAGAAAGAACTATTTGGACATAAATTCGGGAAAAACACACATTATAGGACTAAGTATTATAAATCAGAAAGTTATATCGCAAAATAGGTAAAAACAGAGTGAAAAACAGTGCTGACAAAACGTTTGTCAGCACTTACAAACACCTTGTCAGTACTGCCATCAAACTGCGGCTAACAAGGGGGTTGAACGTTATCGGTGCTGGAGTGCTGACAACTTATCGAAAAACTTTATTGAAACTGTTTGTTTGGAATCGGACTTTTGAGATTAGGTAGTTTTTAGCTAAAAAAAGTCGGATTTATCTATTTTCAATAATAAAATGTCTGAAATTAAAAGTCATGGAGGGTAGAACGCTCTTATATTTGTGAGGACTATGCCAAGAGTAATGCTACTAAACCGCTTATACAGTGCGAATATGCCCATGCTATGGGTAATTCTATGGGTGGATTTAAAGAATATTGGGACCTGATTCGTAAATATCTGAAATTCCAAGGAGCATTTGGGGCTTTTTGTTCAATCAAAGGATAAGGTGGATAATTCTTTTGCCGACTTTGATTGGTTTGAATATATCACATATTAAATTTAGCTTCAAAATAAGGTAAGAAGTCTTATTGCAAAAGTGATTATTTTCATTTGTCACGAAAATAATCACTTTTTATCTGAATATTAATATTTCTTTAGTGTGATAACTGTATAGGAATATTTGGGGAATGTATATTGGGTATTTTTACTTTTTATACGGACTGTTTCAATTTTTGGTGCAACCGTTTCTTTGGCTTCTACTGTATTGTAATCAGTTAATTCGCATCCACCGATAGTCCATATTTTTGCTCTGGACTGGAATTTATATCCGTCTATATTAATTGTTGCCTTTTGGGGCTGGTTTGTTATATTGACTACATAGATTGATAATTCCGATTTATCATCATTGGTTTTAGCCGTTACATCTAATTTCTTATCTTGGCTACTTGTAGCGTCCAGGACGTTAAATAACCAATTGTTGCTCATCATTTCGTCTTCATAGGCAGATGGTTGAAACCAAATCTCATTACTTGTATAATGTACCCGTCCCTGATCCCACATATAGTGCTGTCGGTGTGGCTGTAAAGTGTTTGCTGTACCTAACCACGTAAAACAATCTGCATAGCGTTGTAGAGTGTTCCAATTATGTGCATGAGCCAGTCCACGGTCCCAATCACAACGGCTACCATTTTCTTCCATTGGATATAAAGTGAGTTTGTGGCCTAAATCTTCCAACAATGCACGTTGCAGCGTTATTCCCATCTCATTTTCAAAACCTTTCGTATTGTCTGCAAAGTTAACTGCTCCGCTATAGTGGGGATCCCATCCTAAATTGTTTGCTTTTCCTTTTGAAATAAACCATGCAAACATTTCTTTAGCGAGTTCATATTGAGAACCACCACGGACGTAGCTCTCTAAGCGTGAACCTATATTGAGAGAAGTAATGATGTTCATTTCAGGATCTACTTCCCATGCTGCTTCGGCAAATTTTTTCATACCTTCTACATAGCCTCTTGAGATGGATTGTTCGTTGTGCACTTGAATGTGCTTCAACTTGTAAGGAGTCGGATGTCCATGTGCTGCACGCAGAGCACCCCATTTTGTACTTGTGTCTCCATTCACATATTCCACGAAATCACGAATATCTTCGTATGTCTCGTTGATGTTCATTCCGATCATTACTTGGGCGTCTAATGCTTCTGCAACTTGGAGCATTTCAGTAATGCCGAATGTATGTGTGGCATATGGATTGAAACCGTTGCGGAAACAAATGCGACGCTCATCAATCGGGCCAATCATTTTTTTCCATCGATAGAGGTATGTGTCAACGCCTACATCCACCATTGATCCATTGTAGCGTATAACCGATATGCCTTGTTTTTTAAGTGCATCGATCATCATTTTACGAACAGGAAGACCTTTTACTCGTCCCCACTCTCCTGGTTGCAGAAAAACAAAACCCAGTTCGACTTCTCCTTTATTTTTTAGTGAAATACCAAAACTTCCTTTGGGATCTGTGTTTGATGGGGTCAATTCAAATGTAACTTTTTCATAGGAACCGTCATTCTTTAAAGTATAAGGTTTTTCAGCCAGTATATTTCCTTTTGAGTCGCGCAACGATAGATAAACTACATCGGCACCATTGGATTTAAGACGCAAAATACCGTCATAGGGTTTATTTGCTTCCAGATGTATACCTTGTTTGTTCAGCCCTGAATTATAAATACCGATTTCTCCATTGCCATCTGCAAAAGTGATGACTTGATTCTGCCTGCCCATGTAAGCATCTCCTCTTTTTAAAGTAAATTTTCCCTTGGCAGTATTTTTTTGGATTTTATTCCAATAGCGACTGATTTGTTCATCACCGTTAATACGGTCTAAAAGTATCTGTTGGTATTGGGCTGGAATACTATCAAAGATAACGAAACGTCCGTAAAAGTTCAAATCTCCAATCTTCATTGGTTTTACTGGCTTGGGGGGAGTTGCCTGTTGCTCCAATCTTCTTTTACTGTTGGGATTTATTGCTTGATAGTAGCTATCAATTAATTCTCGTGAATTAAAATCATATTTGTCAGACAAGTTATTCCAGGTGGTCCGATTATAGGCATTTGCGGTAGAAAGAAAATGGGGTGTTCTTGTTTCATCCAAAACTACATATACTTGTACATATTGATTAGTAGGAAGATTTAAAAAATCAACATCTACATTCTCTTCGAAAGCTTCTCCGTGAATTAGTTGACTAAATACTCCACCATTAGTCTGATTGTTCAAGTCTTCAATGTTTGCTCCGTTAAAGGTTGCCTTGGCTGTGCCAATCTGCTTGTTGGCATTTACGTTGATTTGGATTGTTTCTTTCACTTGTGCTGATAGTGAAAGGCATATCATCATGCTGAATACTGAAATTAATGCATTCTTCATAATTACATTTTGTTTATAAATACTTTCTAATTAATCATTGTTTTAAAAATTGCCAATTATCCATATATATATTGCCTTTGCCCTTATATACTATGTATAGGTCATTTACACCTTGATTGGGATGAGTACGTGTTTTTATATTTTTCCATGTATTTCCATTGGAAACGGATGATACCGGTAATTTCCCAATTAATAATCCATTTATACCTTCAAGATGTAATTCGATAGTCCCTTCAGATAATAGCATACATTTTATAGAAGCATAAAACTGAGAAGCCCCCTTCTGGAAGTCAACTCCTCGTATTTTTATATACCCTTCATTACTGAAACATACAACGCGGTTTTGTGAATTATCCTCTTTATTCAATGTTTTTATGCCTATGCCTTTAGCCATTGTTTCTGCCTCGTTCGATTGGAATGGGTTAACGTACTTTAATTGAGGAAGTCCATCTTTTGTTATTTTTACCAGTTGTATGCTTCCATCTTCGTTGTGTATGAGTCGATCCAAGCAGATACTTCGCATATATTCACGTGCACGTTTGTCACTTTGTCCTTTTTCATAAGCTACTTGTCTGTTATGGTAAGCTATATACCAGTTTTTTTTAAACTGAAAAATTGAATGGTGGTTATTATAACCATCATTTGAGGGCGGGTTAGGTAAAATAATGCCAGGTTCTTTGAATATCCCTACTGGAGATTCTCCAACTACATATTCGATACTGGCAGGTTTACCGAAATAATGGCCGGCGTATGAATAGTAATATTTATCTTTAAATTTATGCATAAAGGATGCCTCAAAGAAACCGGGAGTATTGGGATGTATAGCAGCTCCATCAACTTCTACCATGTTGCTTTTCAACTTGATAATGCGCGAGTTGTTTGGATGTGCTCCTCCGAAATACATATAAGGTTGACCATCATCTTCAATCCATACGCAAGGATCGAAACACCATATTCCCCAGTTCTCACTTCCTTGTAATGCACCACGAACATTACGTTCATTTTTTATCAGATTACCATGGGAGTCTTTTGCAAGAACTCCCGGTGTGCTGAAATCAACTATTGGTCCATCATTTGGATCATAATAGGGACCTATTGGTGATTCACTGGTTGCGACTCCTATTCCTTGGTCACCATTGCCATAATACAAGAAAAACTTGCCTTCATGAAAAACAACGCAAGGAGCCCAAGTAAATCGGGGAGCCCATTTGGCATTTTCAATACTGAATACTTCACCATGATCTGTCCAATTTTTGAGGTCATC
Organism: Bacteroides sp. AM16-24; assembly: GCF_003471885.1. Lineage (NCBI taxonomy): Bacteria > Pseudomonadati > Bacteroidota > Bacteroidia > Bacteroidales > Bacteroidaceae > Bacteroides > Bacteroides sp. AM16-24. The sequence continues at coordinate 43,486 of NZ_QRKI01000009.1, read as the reverse complement.
AGTAGAAATGCATGTAATATCTCTCATGAAATATCCATATCCTTTATCAGGATGATAAGTATCATGAGAACAGAATAGATATAAACGACCATTGTATTCAATGCCCGATGGGTCTGCTGCATATTGTTGCCAGAATAGTGGATAATCGGCTTTTAGACTAACAATAAAGAAGAAGCTAATAAAATAAATCAAAGCTCTTTTCATAAAATACATGTATTATATTGTTAAGAATTAAATAACTATTTGATTATCATCTATCTCTGTCGAATACGTTCCATAAATAAGAATACATGGGGAAGAACGATAGGGACCATTTCGCTATGTCCCTCATTTACTTCCATATACTCCACAGGAAAATCACGTTCTGCCATTAATTGATGTATTAAACGGCTACTTCTACCGGCGGCTTTACTCCCTTCTGAAATAAATACAGGTATATTTCGGATATCATCCCAAGGATAGCCATGTTCAAGTACAAAGGGACCTGACATAGGTGCCAGTCCTTTCCAGTAACCGGCGTATTTGGCCCCTAAATACCAAGTTCCACCTGCGCCCATGGAATGGCCGATTAAGAACAAGGCATCCCGGTTTACCGGGTATTCTGCCAAGACTAACTCCAAAACATTGATGACATCTTTTTCACTCAATATTTGAGCTTCTTTAGAATGAATTTTATTTCTTCCATCAGCAATAATCTTGGCAGTTTCCTTTTGTTCACCAAATACGGCAGGGAGCAGTAAGTTATTACCGTAAGCTGCGTGGCAACCTAAAGGAGAAACTAGTAGATATCCATACTTATCTGCTAATTTGACTAATTGTTTGTCATTTGCATCTAAATAGGAACTTTCATCATTCCATCCTCCATGGAGAAACATAACTAACGGAAGCTTTTTTTTACCATCCCAATTTTGAGGAACACATACTCTGTAAGGCATCATTTCATTAGCTTCTTTAAAAAAATAGCTGCGATGTTGATCTCCCTTTTGTCTCCAACTTTTAGCAGTCGAATCAACCAATGATTTGGCCATTTCTTGGGATGCTTTTATTTGAGCTTCTGCATCTAACATAGTACCAAATGCTATTTTGGGAATGGGATTGTATTGAGCAAAACTATGATTAAATAATCCGATAGTTATAAGAATTGATAAAATTAGCTTTTTCATGACTTTATTTGCTTCCAATTAGTTCATTTTATTTCCTTGTAAATTTTTATTGTTATTCAATTCTTGTTGGGGAAAAGGATAATACATTGCTTTTTCTGACCATCCTAAATTTTTTATAGATTGTAGCCATTTTTCATCGGCCATTCCCCATCGGAGTAAATCGAAATAGCGCAAATATTCTCCACAAAATTCTACATATCTTTCATGAACAATTAGATTTTTAATATTATTCATTGGAATTCCATTTATTACTATTCCAGAAGCTAAAAATGTTTCAACGTCAGGTATTGTTCCTGGTGAATGTTGATACCATAGATGAGGTTGTTCTGAAGGAACTATATTATTAGCACGAGACCGAATCATTTGTATCCAATATTTAGGTCCATTAGGATCATTTATTGGCAACTTATCCTTTCCCGCTTCATGTAAACATTCAGCATACATTAATAGTACATCTGCATATCGCATTAATCTTTCATTATTTTCGTTTGCAATGTTTCCCATTTGATAGTCTGGGCAATATTTACGTGTTCCATAAAGAGGTATATTTATAGGGAGCATTTTATACATATAATCCCAATCAGCAATATGTCCATTAAGCTCTGTATAGTGTGCTCCTTCAGGGCACCATAAGGTCATAAACTTTCTAGGATCACCTGCCTCAAACTCATTAAAGGTTCGTTGGTTAGGAGCTAAATTCCACCATGCATTACCTGTGCCGCTAGGCAATCCAATCATTTGCCACCTTAACGAATAAGATTGTTCAAAAAAGTCAGCACCCAATGAATATTGAATTTCAAAAAGTGATTCAGGATTATTTTCATATTCACCTCCCATAGAATTTGCCCGGAAATTGTCTACTAAAGAATATTCATTACTATCAATGATTTCTTTTAAAATTCTTTCTGCTTTAACGAATTCTGCAATATTTCCTTTTTCCAATATGGGACGATATAAATAAGCTCTAGCCAAGTAGGCTTGTGCAGCACCCTTTGTTGCTCTACCTATATGATCTGCATTTTGATACATTATGCTTCTTAAAGGTAAAAGTTCTGAAGCTTTTAAAAAGTCATTAGTAATGAGTTGATAGATCTCACCTGGTTGAGAATTGCCTTTATAATAATCTTTTGCATCATTTACCGGATGATCATATAGTGGAATTGTTTCGCCAAACAACATACATAGATGCATATAGTGAAGTCCTCTCAAAAAATAAGCTTCACCTAGCATTCTGTTTTTTATGTCTTCCTGTAGTTCTCCTGCAAAATTATTTAGTTTTTCTATTGCCAAATTAGCTGCATATACACCTGAGAAATGATCTTTCCAAGCATTTAGAATAGTTCCATCGTATGCAGGAGTGTTATATGTATCTTGATAAACTCCCGTATTTAGAGGGGTAACGTCATAATCGTCGCCTGGAGCTAAAAGATTATTAAATGCGCCTACTGCATACCCACCTTGACATACACCAAATAATGACTGATAAGCAGGGATTATGGCAGATTCTAATTGTTCCTGATTCAAATAATATGTATCTATTGAAATTTCTTCAGGATTATTTAAGTCCATATTGGGCACACAAGCTATTAAATTAGTAATAGCTATAATTAATAATAAATTATATTCAATTTTATTCATGTCAAATAAGTGATTAATTATTAAAATATAAGTTCAAGTCCCAAATAATATTCTCTAATATTAGGAAAAGTAGATCCCCATGTCGAAGATGCATCAATACCTCGTGTAAGATTGTTTCCTGTATTTTGATCTCCCACTTCTGGATCAAAGCCAGAATATCTTGTAAATGTCAAGAGGTTCTTTCCACCTACGAAGAACTTTAGTTTTTCAATATTCAGCTTTTTTACAAGATTAGTTGGCAAAGTATAAGATAATGTTAATGATTTCAAACGAAGATATGAACCATCTTCTACATATCTATCTGACTTTCTTGTATTCTGATTAGGATCCCCTAATATAGCTCTTGGCATATTGGTATTCGTATTTTGAGGATATATAGTGGTAATACCAGAAACTGGATTCACAAACGATAATTCTTCTGCACGGTAACGATTCTTAGTGCTTGCAAAACAATTAGTATAACCAAACATACCTTCGCCATAATATCTAGTATTATTATAAATATCATTTCCATAAGAACCTTGCCAAATCATGGAAAAATCTAATGTACCTGCATTTGTTTGGTAACTTAAATTAGTATTCAATCCAAAACTAAATTTGGGAATAGGATTACCAATAAAATTTTGGTCATCAGCATTCAATTTTTTGTCATTATTTAAATCTTTAAATCGAACATCTCCCAATTCTGCTAATGGAGCAAACTCTTTATCAACATCTAATTGTGCTTGTGAGGTATAAAGTCCATCAGTAACATATCCCCAAAACATTCCTATAGGTTTGCCAACAACAGTTTTTGAGATCTCATTAGATGCAAATATTTCGTTGTTTGTTCCAAGTTCCAGCACTTTATTTTTTACTGTAGACAAATTTGCAGAAATTGAGTAATCTAATTTTTTATAGCTATTTCTGTAAGTTAAAGCAATTTCTATTCCTTTATTTTCAATACTACCTGCGTTTAACACTGGAAAATTATTCATATATCCTGCTGCAAATGATATAGGAACTTGCACGAGCATATCTTTCGTTTTTTTATAGTAATAATCAAAAGTAAATATAAAGTGATTATCGAACATTGTTAAATCTATTCCTAGATCTGTGGAATATTGACTTTCCCATTTTACATTGGGGTTGGAAGGTGTTACGGGTAGTCCTCCTGTTACCCTTTTATTATTTAAATAATAACATATTTTATCAAATGATACACTACTTTGATATTGATATGCATTGATATTGGAATTACCAAGTACTCCCCAACTTCCTCTAATTTTTAAATCAGTGATAAAGTTCAAATTCTTCATAAATCTTTCTTGGCTAATTCTCCATGCAGCAGAAAATGATGGGAAATTACCATAACGATTTTTTTTACTAAAATTAGAAGAACCATCTCTACGGAAATTAGCTGTTAACATATATTTACTATCAAAACTATAGTTTATTCGACCTAATATAGAATACATTGCTGATTCAAATTCGGAAGAACCTACTACTCTTGATTCATTATCGCGTGTGCCCCCTAAGGATAAGACAGATTCACTAGCCATTGCTCTGGCACCTGCATTTACACCAAGTCTTTTGGTCTGCTCTGAAGTTATACCTGCTAAAACACTAATATTATGTTTACCAAAACTGCGTTCAAATGATAATGTGTTTTCATATAATACTCTATTGGATTTCAAACTTGAAATATCATATTGGTCTGGAGAGTGTGTTAAATAGACAATTACATAATCTCCATCGTAATTTTGTGTCATTGTATTGTAATAATCAACTCCTAAATTGAGTTTATAATTTAGTCCAGGAAGAATTTCATAAATAGCCCACGCATTTCCATTTATCAAAGTTGTTTCCGTTTTATTCCAGTTAAGATGGGCTTCAGCTAAAGGATTACTACAAGTAGTTCCATTTCCCGCTCCCATAAATCCTGTCGGGTGATTAGGATCATAGAAAGGCATAGTAGGAGACCATTGTAATGAAACTAAAACATTTTTATTACTCCAATCTCGATTGGTCCTTTTGATCATAAATGTTTCTCCAAATTTGAATTTTCCTATGACAAAGTCTGAGATAAACTGTAAACCAAAGTTTTGATTATCCTCTTTAATAAATGTAGGTTGATCTGAAGAGTAGTTTCCGTTAATTCTAAAATGAGCATTTTTAGATCCACCATTTAGAGATAAATTATGCTTTTGATAAAAACCAGTACGTTTGAGGGCATTGAGCATATTATAACCTTTTCCAATAGATACAGGATCTGACAGACTTTTCATGTAATCTGTTCTACTTGGGTCTGCATTATACATTTCTTCATTGACAAGTTCAGCCAATTCTTTTCCATTTAGCAAGTCAATGCTGTGCTGTAACTCCTTAATACCTGCATAACCATTATATTCTACTTTTACTTTTCCGGCAATGCCTCTTTTAGTATTAATTAATATAACTCCATTAGCTCCTCTGGCACCATAAATAGCGCAAGAAGCAGCATCCTTTAATACTTGTATACTCTCAATGTTATTTTCATCGGGAATAGCACCGCTAATCATACCATCAATGACATATAATGGATCTGTATCATTAATACTGCCTACACCTCGGATACGGATTCTTCCATTGGTAATTTGTACTCCAGAAACAGAACTTTGAAGTCCGGTTTGAAGTCCATTAGGTAACTTTCCAATGTCATCAGTTGATAGAGTTGCAATAGATGAAGATAAATCCATTTTTTTTTGAGTACCATAACCAATTACTACCACTTCATCTAATGCCTGCATATCTTCTTGTAATACAACAGAAAAACTGTTTTTCCCTTTGAGTGGTAATTCTTGTTCAATATAACCTATATAAGAAACAACTAATGTGCCTTCAACTGGAGTTTCAAGGCTAAAATTACCATCAATATCTGTAATGACACCGATACTTGTACCTTTTATCATTACATTTGCACCGACAATGGGGTCTCCTAAGGCATCTTTTATAGTACCTGTAATTGGAGCTTTTTTAGGATTACGTTGTTCTTTTCTATCAAAAATAACAATGGATTTAGTGGAAACAATACTGTAGTTTAAATTACGTTTTTCTAATACTTTATCTAAGATTTCTGTTATTGATACTTGATGCTTTTTTATCGTGATATCTTCACGATTATCAATCACTTCATTCCGATACGAAAAGCGATAACTTGTTTGCTGTTCTATTACTTTGAAAACTTTTTTTAGTGTGGCATTTTTTAAATCCACAGTAACTAATTGTTCTTGAGCATAAATACCTTCACAATAAAAGATAAAGAACAGTGTAAGCATAACAATTTGCTTCATTTTAACATGCTTGTTCATACTACTATGATTTTAGATTATTACTATTTCACAACCGATGTTTAGGTTGCTTGCTAATAAAGACAAAAGATTTTCAGGAAGGTACCGAAATCTTTTTATGTTATGCAACATGTTTGTATAGGTAACAAAGCCACTTTTTATAAAGAGTGGCTTTGTCTGAGAAATTCAAATGAGGATGATTAGCGTTCTTTATACAGTAGAATCTCTTTTCCCTTAATACTTGTTTTAAAATGGTATGATTTCTCTAAAACTTCCAAAGCCTCATTAATGTCTGAAATTGATAGGGTTCCAGTAAATATATCCTCCAAACAATTTTCGCAATCTATCTTGATTTGGCAATTATAATTATTCTCTAGGGCTTTTAGTACTATTTTCAGTTTTTCATTGCGGAAAATTAAGTCACCTTTTCTCCATGGAGCTACTTTACTATTCTCAGAGTTATTTGTTATAGTAATATTTCCAGTAGCATAGTTCAAAGTCGCTTTTTGATTAGGAGCTAATAGTACGTTTTTTCCGGTCATTATTGATACTAATCGTACAGAACCTTCTTCCAATGTTAATTCTGCCATTGTATCATTATTTCTCGCAGATAAATTAAAAGTAGTACCTAGTACATTTACTTGTAATCCCTTTGCGTGTATTATAAACGGGTGCTTCCTATCTTTGCTTATTTTGAAAAAACCTTCTCCATCAAATCTTATTTTTCGTTCTTGTTTATTATATAACTTGGGCGTATATACGATTTGAGATTCATAGTTCAAAGCCACTTCTGTCCCATCAGGCAATACGATGTTCGCTCGTTCGCCTTTTCCTGTTGCTACTATCATTTCGCTAGACAACATTTGGTTATTTTCCTTATATAAATAGAAAGTACTTATAATGAAAATTGGTAGTAGAATAACAGCAGCAATTTGTACTACTTTTAACATAACTAAGCGTACTGGCCTCCTACTGTTTATTCTACTGTTAATGTTGTTTTTCATATGAGTTATTTGCAAAGTATCTATATTATCTGTTTGCAAATCTGCATTCTCCCAATCATTGTAGATAACTGTTTCCAATTCATTGTTTGACATTTTATTAACTTTCTCCTTCAGCTTTTGTAGCTCATCGGGAGTTAAAGTATCTAATCTATATTTCTGAGTTAACTTATCCATTTTTCAATTTATTTTTTTTAGTAATGACAAAAAGTAATTTATAACGTACCTGATTAGAGTAGTTTGTTAACAGAAAATAACAGCCAAAACAATACAGATATGTTTTTCAACTCTTCTCGTAATTTTTTTAGTCCCAAAGATAGTTGATTTTTAACAGTTTGTTCACTAAGTTCTAGCTCCAATGCAATTTCTCTATTAGTCAAGTGTTTTAACTTGGACATTTCAATAACTTGCTGTTGTGTATCGGATAGATTATGCAGTGCGGTCTTCAGTTGTTTTACAAATTCGTTATACTCTAATGGGCATCCTTGGCTCTCAGCCGGGATGTTATCTTGATATTTCACATAATCTTCATACATCAGTGAATTGATATGTGTCCGGTAAGCATTGATCAAATGATGTTTAGACATAATGAATAATAAAGAACGCAGTGTTTCTTCTTGCCGGATATTTTTGCGATTGATCCATAGACGTACAAAAACATCCTGCACAATTTCCTCTGCATCTTCTTTTGACTTTGTATATTGAAAACAATATGTATAGAGTTGTTTTACATACATATTATAAATAGTATCAAAAGCCTTCATAGAACCTTTTTTCAGTTTATGAATAAGTTTGTTTTCTGTCGAATCGTCAGTATTATTCATGAGTAGATTATTTTTATTGTATAATAGAAAGTCTCCTAACAATTTGAGGATGTGTATATATGAAGAAAAATTCAAAAGTTAGACAGAAACCTTTGGGACTAACTTCATATATAGACACATCCTCTTTATTTGTTCTAGAGTATGTAAAGAAGCGTTTATCTAACAGAAGCTCTATTTGTTCTCTGTCGTTTTAAACACAACCTTATATGTTTTAACCACCCCTTTATAATCGAATTTCACAATAGCAGTTCCGGAAACCGATGTTGCTTGGATAATCTCTACTTTCACACTCTTGTCAGTTGCTGATGCCGACACAGTAGGTATTCCGGTACTTCCGGCGGGAAGTTTGTAGACAGCCTCATAGATGTCATAGCCGGTGATGCCATTGCTTTCGGTAGAGCGTACAGGAGTTTCCGGTACTTCGATTGCTTTCCCATTAACCTCTATATTTACTTTGGGGACAATAGGGCGAGTGATCTTCTTCTTGTTTGAACTGAATCCCAATCCGGCTAAATCAAAGAGATCACCGGTCTCCTGGCTTTCAGCAACGAGGTAAATTGCATGTTTCTTGTCCAAATGGTCAACAAACTTCGATACATCAATTGTAAACTGTGTTGTTTCCTGTGCCGAATTGGCGGGAACAACTATCTCACCTATCTTCGTTCCTTTCCAGGTTTCGTTATCCCACGGACCGTCTAACCAAACGTTCACTTTAAACGTCTTTGATGTTTTCGGTGCAAGGAAGAGGTTGAAGGCGGTTTTGTTTCCCTTTTTGGTTCCTTCGAAAGCTTTCAAACCCAATTTGTCTTTATTCAATCCGCCGAAACCGAAGTACTTATATCCTATTATATGGCCGTTCTTCACGTTTGTGATAGGAGCGTGGTTATCCCAGATGTCCCATGAATCCTGCTGGATACGTCCGTCGGAGAGATAACATGCGTATCCTGCGGAATAATACTGATAAGGATCAAGACCAAATATATGGAAGCCTTCCGAAGTTACTTCCGCTCCTTTGTATTCATTCGCCTGGCTGTCTTTGGCTGTCCAGATTTTATCTTTTGCATACGGATCGTAAGCTCTGATGGATACTTTGCCGCCTTCCGATACCGGCTTCTTATCCCATTCCACATGGATTGGAGCTACCATCGACTGGCGGGCGTTTCCGAATCCACGGGGCGGGCGGTGATAGAATACATACCATTGTCCGTTGATGAGTTCTATACTTCCATGCGTATTGTGCCCTGCATTAGTTGTTTGCAGACGTGAACCATCCTGGTTTAGCACCGGTGCACGCGAATCGACCAGAACGCCGCCGCTCTTCCACGGACCCAGCGGAGAGTCACCATAAGCGTAGCGCAAAGTGGAGTTGGAACTGCCCAATCCATAATCGGGACCTGAATGTCCGCTATAGATGGTCACATATTTATTTCCAATCTTACGTATGGATGAGGCTTCAAAGAAGTTGAATGCTTCAAGGTCTTCTCCGGGAAAGATGTGCGGATATGAAATATTCTTCGGACCACGGTTGTTACCTCTGCGGACGCCTGCCGGCATGAAATAGGGGATAACCTCTGTTCCGGGGCGTACAGAGTATAGGGTGTTCTGATCCAGTTGGGCGGCTAATGAGCGTTGAAATCCCCAATATCCATAGGCTCTGAATCCGATTTCATAATCCGGGTCGTTCGGGTCTGTGATGTATTCGATATATATAGACGGGTCGAATCCAAGAATACTTCCGGGCAGGGTTTTCGTGCCGTCGGCGGTCAGGTTGATGGGTGTAAAAGGTCCGTCGGGACGACTTCCTTTAGCCACCATCGCTTCCCTGTCTCTGCCGCGGCTGTGCGGGAACAGATAATATTCTTTTGTGCCGTCCTTTCTTTTCACTTCAACAAGGTCGGGGGCGTACATCACATCCCATTGTCCTCCTACCTGATAGGTGAAGATGGGGCCTTCGTCACGCCAACTTGATAAATCTTCCACGGGTGCCGACCACATCCTGATGTCCGGCCCGCAATAACTGCCGAAGCGGACATCGTGCGAACCGATGATGTAAGCGCGGAACTTTCCCGGATTGTCAGGGTCTTCAAAAACACGGGGTTCTCCGTCCGGTAAATGTTCCCATAATGGTAGATACGGATTACCGGCTCCGTGATAAACAAACTTGGAAGTTTTCGGTTGATTATTATTACCGGCTATTGCTTTTGTTATTGCAAACATAGGGACAATAGCAAACAATAATAAAACGACTTGAATTCTTTTCATAACCAATCTAATCTTTTTTATACGTAAATATTTATGTTATTATTTGTTCAATAAGGCACCATGCGACAAAAGTAGGCCATTGAAGAATGAGTGGCTTTTGATATTAGATATTTGAATTTCAAAATCAGATAAATTTGTGATAATCCTTATAAGTATTGAATAAGAAGATAGATTGTTTTCTCATGTGCCTTTTGTTATTTATTGAATAATAACTGTGCAAAATTATACAGATTGTTTCTCCATACCGGCCAGGTGTGTCCACCCGGATATTCGGAATACGTATACTTCAGTTTTAGTGTATCAAACTCTTTAAGCATATTCTGGCAGTTCTGGTAGGCTATATCTTCTTTGCCTCCCATGGCGATCCAGAGTAATCTGAGTTGAGAGTCTATTGCCGCTTTATTCTTGTTGATAAACTCGTATTGGCCATCTGCGATTTTCTGGTAAAAAGGTAGCCATCCGGAACTGAATACACCGAGATGAGCGAACAAATCTGTATGGTATAGGCCGGCATAAAGTGTTTGTATGCCTCCCATAGAGAGGCCTGCAAGTGCCCGACTGTCTGCTTCTTTTCTGACACGGTAGTTATCTTCTACAAATGGAATGACAGCCTGCATCAGCTCGGCTTCGAATGCTTTCAAGGCACCGGCATTGAACCCGGCAGAAGGCATATTGCCGTCTAACATTACTATCAACATCGGTTTAGCCTTTCCCTCAGCGATCAAGTTGTCCATTATCAGGTCGGTTTTGCCTTGCGTAGCCCAACCGCGTTCATCTTCTCCGCCACCATGCAACAGGTATAAAACAGGATATTTTTCAGCCGTGTGGGTGTCATATCCGGCTGGTGTATATACAAAGAAGCGTCTCCACGAACGGCTTACTTCCGAGTAGTAGCGTTTCATGCGGATATCACCGTGCGGCACATCCTTCAGTGCATAATATTCTCCACCTTTGAAAGGAACTTCAATGCCGCTTGCCATGCGTCCCATGCCATAGAAAGTCTCGCTTCCGGGATCAGCTACCGCCACTCCGTCAATCAGTAGTGAATAGTAATGAAAACCTTCACCCAAAGAATCGGTTACTGTTTCCCAGATACCCCCTTTCTGTCTGACCATATCGTATTTCCGTCCCAGGTCTATCTGTACTTTTTGTGCATCCGGGGCTTTTATGCGAAAAATAGCGCGGTGGTCTGCCGTCAGTTGCGGATATTTGGAATTCCGTACGTTGGATTCTGCACGTGCTCCGTGAAGGCCGTATTTATCGAAGCTTGATGTCTCTACAGGCTTGAATAGCAATTGAGAGAATAGGTAGAGGTCGTTTTTCCATACATTGAAGTCGTGGCCTCCGGGCTCCACATAGAAGATGTGGGGAATCCGATGCTGTTGCAGGTAGAGGTGAGTGCGCTCGCTGAAGGACATTAGGTTGTCATTGTCCCCGCAGGATATCCACAGTAGTTTCAGTTGCTGTTTGGCAGCTTCCGGATTAGGGACAAGTACTTCGGGTGCTTTGGTGTTAGGAGCGGATGAGAATCCTCCTACCCAGGCGAATTTATCCAGATTTCCCAGACCAAAATTTAGGGATTGCCCGCCACCCATTGACAGTCCCGCGATGGCTCTGCTCTCCCGGTTCTTGATTACAGGATATGTCTTTTCAATAAAGGGAATCAGATCGTTCAGCAAATCTTTTTCAAAAATGGCGAAACCTTCTACTTTATCTGGAGCCATGATATTGCCGGTAGCGCGGTCATCTTTTATAGCTCTTCCGTTGGGGAGTACTACGATCATCGGCGTTAGTTTGCCTTCGGCATACAGGTTATCGAGAATGACTTGCGGTTTGCCGTTATTGAACCACTCTAGTTCGTCACCCCCAATGCCATGCAGCAGATAAAGTACAGGGTATTTTTTGCTCTTATTGAAGCCGGGAGTGGTATAAACCAATGCTTTCCGTTTCGTGCCGACGGTTTTGGAGTTATAAGTCACTGTTTCTATTTTCCCTTGGGCTATTCCTGCCTTTTCTACGTCGAAACCAGCCTGGGAGTGGGGGATGGTACTTTGTGCCTGTACCCCGAAGCAGTATGCCAATGCGCATACTAAGATAATTGCAATGTTTTTCATGGTTTTGAATTTTATGTCGCAAACATACAGCATTCTGCTTTCTCAGCCCAATAATGATGTTACATGTTTCTTTCCTGGTGTTACATCTTTCGGAAAATATGGCTATCCGCTGCTTTCCCATTTGTATCCCTTCATTGTGCTTTCACCGTACCTGGGCTGTACTTGCTCCGTACCAAACCCGTAGTTTCTCCGCCTGGAGGTACCTCTGACCGAAGAATGTACGGAGCAAGTACGGTTCGGATACGGCTCAAGTACGATAGAGCTACGGTAAATCTACGAAAGAAGTTTTATCTGAAATCTGAAATCAAATCTCTGAAAGTGACAGGTTTGCAATCGCTCTGTTTGGGTGTGTGCCCGTATGATGAGGAAAATTTAGAGAAGGACAGGCATGCCTATGAACTCCCCGGACGCGACTATGTGAATATTGGTTTGAATATATTCATGGCGTAGGAGGAGCTAACTCTTGGGGAACAAGAACGCTGGATGAATACACGATTGATGGCAATCAGGCTTATTATTATGGCTACTTGATGGAATGTTCTGATAGATAGCCATCAATTTATCTAATATTGAAAGTCAAATATCTAATATTGAAAAAGGTGTAAAAGATATGCAGCTATTTTTGTATCGTACAAAGTTATGGAATGCGAGTTCTAATCATTAAATGTAATAAATGCCATGAAATCAATTAAAAGTGTATTAATATTAATGGTGCTGTGTTGTTGTATTCCGCTTGCTGGGCAGGATTATCAGCAAATTCCTGAGGGAATTAAAGTGACCATTAATTCTGTAGATGTAGAATTGCAATTCTATACTCCGTCAATTGTAAGAATACTAAAATCTCCCAATGGGTGGAAGTATACGAAGGAGAGTCTTTCTGTAGTAGAAATTCCTCAGAAAGTGAAGACTTCCGTTACTCAGGAAGGCAATATTATAAGCTTGAAAAGTAGTGAAATGGGGGTTGCTCTTAATTTGGAATCCGGCATTGTGTCTTTCTTTAATGCTAAAGGAGAGCCGTTGCTCAGTGAGAAAGGAAAACCGGAATTCACTGATTTTAATGATGCAGGCACAAAAACGTTCGCTGTTAAGCAGACGTTTCTTTTGGACAAAGATGAACCTCTTTATGGATTGGGTATTCTTCAGAATGGGAAAATGTCGCAACGCAATCAGACCAAGCATCTTGTGCAGGGCAATGTGGAAGATGTGGTTCCATTCGTACAGTCAGTAAAGGGATACGGCCTTTTCTGGGATAATTATTCGCCAACCAATTTTGCTGATAAAGCGGAAGAGACGTCTTTCCAGTCCGAAGTGGGAGATTGCATCGACTATTACTTTATGTATGGTGGAAATGCCGACGGCGTAGTTGCGCAGATGCGTGCATTGACCGGACAGGTTCCCATGTTCCCCCTTTGGACTTACGGCTATTTCCAAAGCAAGGAACGGTATAAGAGCCAGGAAGAAACGGTGGGAGTGGTACGGAAATACCGTGAACTGGGTGTTCCTCTCGACGGAATCATTCAGGATTGGCAATACTGGGGACACAACTATTTGTGGAATGCGATGGACTTTAAGAACCCTTCGTTCAGCGATCCTAAAAAGATGATCGATGATGTGCATGGAATGAATGCGCATATACTGATTTCTATCTGGTCTTCGTTTGGACCGATGACTAAGCCTTACAGGGAACTGGACAAGAATGGTATGCTGTTTAACTTTTCCACATGGCCCCAATCGGGGCTTGAAACTTGGCCGCCCGATATGGAATATCCTTCCGGAGTACGTGTATACGATGCCTATAACCCGAAAGCCCGTGATATTTATTGGAAATACCTGAATGAAGGTATCTTCAAATTAGGCATGGACGGCTGGTGGATGGATTCTACGGAACCCGACCACTTCGATTGGAAGCCGGAGGACTTTGATACGAAGACTTATCTGGGTTCGTTCCGCAAGGTGCGCAATGCTTATCCGCTGTTGACAGTGGGTGGAGTGTATGATAACCAGCGTGCCGTAACTTCCGATAAACGCGTCTTTATTCTTACACGTTCCGTTTTTGCCGGACAGCAACGTTACGGAGCCAATGTATGGTCGGGAGATATCGGCTCTTCTTGGGAGTCACTGCGCAATCAGATTCCGGCAGGCTTGAATTTTACTCTGACCGGAAATCCTAATTTCAACTCGGATATTGGTGGCTTCTTTGCCGGAAACTATAATAGGGGCTGGAATGACGGAAGTGCACCCAAGAATCCGATGTATCAGGAACTGTATGTGCGTTGGTTGCAATTCGGTACGTTTACACCGATGATGCGTTCACATGGAGCTGATACACCGAGGGAGATTTATCAATTCGGGAAAAAAGGTGAACCAATATATGATGCTATTGAAAAAATGATTCATCTGCGCTATGCATTGTTGCCCTATATCTATTCCACTTCATGGGAAGTGACCGAACGGCAGTCGAGCTTTATGCGTGCGTTGGTGATGGACTTTGCTGCTGACAAGAAAGTATGGGATATAAAAGACCAATACATGTTCGGCAAATCCATTCTGGTAGCGCCGGTAGTTAATGCGCAATACACTCAGGAGAAGCTGGTAAAACTAAAAGAAAATGATGGCTGGGATAAGAATAATGTTCAGAAATTTGAGAATAAAGCTCCGGTAGACTTTATGCAGGCTAAGTCCGCAAAGGTATATTTGCCGGAAGGTGCTATCTGGTATGATTTCTGGACGAATGAAAAGTATGACGGCGGACAGGAAATAGAAAAGGAAACGACTATTGATGTCATTCCTTTGTATATCAAAGCGGGTAGTATCATTCCAATGGGACCTAAAGTGCAGTATGCAACAGAGAAACCATGGGATAATCTTGAATTGAGAGTATATGCCGGTGCCGATGGTTCTTTTGTTCTATATGAGGATGAATTTGATAATTATAATTATGAGTTGGGAGCATATACTGAAATCCCTATGATATGGAACAATGCTTCCCGCCAGTTGACCATTGGAGCACGGAAGGGGACATACGAAGGAATGTTGAAAAACAGAAAGTTTACTGTTGTACTTCAAGATGGAAGCCGGAAAGCTGTTGACTACAATGGGAAAAGAGTGAGTGTGAAATTTTAGTGCTATTTGGAAATATAGATTTTAAATACCAGAAACAATGAAGAAACTTATTTTGCCCGGGCTGACGGCAGTTATGTTGTGTATGGCTTCTCCTCAGGAGAGCCTGAATGCCCAGACTCCGATTATACAGACCAAATTTACTGCCGACCCTGCGCCAATGGTGCACAAGGGTACAGTATACCTTTATACTACCCATGATGAAGACTATGCTCCCGAAGGGATGGCAGGCTTCCGCATGAAAGAATGGTTGCTTTACACCAGCACCGATATGGTGAACTGGACAGATCATGGAACCATAGCCAACTTATATAACTTTAAATGGGCTGACCCTGCCGTATCAGGTTGGGGAGGATTTGAGAATGGTGCCTGGGCTCCTCAGTGCATCGAGCGTAATGGGAAGTTCTATTTGTATTGTCCCGTGCAGGGACGAGGCATCGGTGTGCTGGTTGCTGATAATCCCTTTGGCCCTTTTACCGACCCCCTTGGAAAACCCTTGATCGGTGCCGAGTATGACAGTATTGACCCGAGTGTATTGATAGACGATGATGGACAGGCATATCTATATTGGGGAAATCCTAATCTTTGGTATGTGAAACTGAATGAAGATATGATATCCTGTGCGGGGGAAATCACGAAAGATAAATTAATCCGGAAGATAGAAAATCAGAAAGACCCTTATCATTTTCAGGAGGGTCCTTGGGCATACAAGAAGAACGAGCACTATTATATGGCTTATGCAAGTACATGCTGTCCGGAAGGTATCGGTTATGCAATGGGTCCCAGCCCGGTAGGCCCCTGGGAATTCAAGGGGTATATAATGAAACCTAACAGAAAGTCTTCCGGAAACCATCCGGGCATCATTGATTATAAAGGTAAATCTTATGTGTTCGGATTTAATTATAGATTGAATTTCATGATAACCGACAAACATCATGAACGCCGGTCTATATGTGTGGCTGAACTAGAATATAATCCTGACGGTACAATCAAAGAACTGCCCTGGTGGGATGACGGTGTCGGGGTTGAATCTGTTGGTACACTGAATCCTTATAAGCGGACTGAGGCGGAAACAATGGCCTGGAGCCAGGGACTCAAAACCGCCAAGGACGATGAAAGCGGGATGTATGTTACTTCCATTCATAACAGGGATTTCCTTCAAGTGAAAGCGGTTGACTTCGGCAAAGGGGCAAAGACATTTGAAGTCCGTGCAGCCACAATAACCAAAGGAAAGATTGAAATCCGTTTGGATGGTCTTGATGGTACATTGCTGGGCGTATGTAATATAAATAATACCGGTGGCTGGAATACGTGGAAAACCTTTACTGCTGATGTAGAGAAGACGGGTGGAGTTCATGATCTGTACCTTGTTTTTAGAGGAGGTGATGGAGAAATGTTTAACATGGACTATTGGAGATTCAAGTAAGATGACCGGGAAATTGTGTCAGAAATAAATAGTAAATAAATATATATTTGTATCATGAAAAAGATTATGTTGGCATGGCTGACTGTTGCTTCATTACTGATGGGGTGTTCCGGTTCGGAAATGTCGGTGAAGGGAACGTATCGGAATCCCGTAATTTATGCTGATGTACCGGATATGTCTGTGACGCGTGCAGGAGAGTACTATTATATGATAAGTACCACCATGCACTTGATGCCCGGTGGACCTGTTATGAGATCAAAAGATCTGGTGAATTGGGAAACTGTGAGTTATGTCTTCGATAAGTTGACTGATAACTCAAAGTATGATTTAATCGGTGGAACAGTTTATGGACGCGGGCAATGGGCATCTTCCATACGCTATCATAATGGGAAATTCTATGTCTTGTTCTCACCTAACGATGTACCCTATCGGTCGTATATATTCACGGCGGACAATCCCGCCGGAAAGTGGGAACTATTGTCGAGAACGCAGCATTTCCATGATGCCTCTTTGTTTTTTGATGATGACGGACGGGTATATGTATTCTATGGAACCGGTGAGTTGAAAGAGTTGAAGAGTGACTTATCGGATGTGAAGTCCGATGGAGTCAGTATGAAGATATTCGAGCGGGATGCTGACGAACAGGGACTATTGGAAGGAAGCCAGGTTGTGAAACATAATGGGAAGTATTATTTGCTGATGATTTCTATGGACTGGAGTGTCCCTGGCCGAGTGCGCAGGGAAGTATGTTACCGTGCTGACAAGATAACAGGACCTTATGAGAAAAAAGTTATCCTGGAACATGATTTTGACGGTTACGGAGGAGTAGGCCAAGGTTGTATTATTGACTCGGAAGAAGGAGACTGGTATGGGGTTATTTTTCAAGACCGTGGAGGAATAGGCCGGGTGCCTACTCTGATGCCCTGCCGCTGGGTAGACGGATGGCCGATGCTGGGAGATGAAAACGGTCATGTACCCTTGACGATGGAAAAAGAGATATATCCGACTGAAAACACCAAAGGAATACTTGGAAGTGATGATTTCAGCGATGAGAAGCTTTCACTCTACTGGCAATGGAATCATAATCCGGTAGATGATAAGTGGTCGCTCACAGAGCGGCCGGGATATTTACGTTTAGAGACCAGTCGGGTGGTTGATAATCTGTATCTTGCTCCGAATACAATTACACAGCGTATGGAAGGACCGAAATGTAAGGCTACTGTCTCGCTTGATATTTCGAATATGAAGGATGGTGATGTGGCAGGTTTCAGTGCATTCAATGGACATTCCGGACTTTTGTCTGTGGTGAAGGAGGGAGATGCGAAACGACTTGTGATGTCTACCAATGTAGTCAACTTTGATAATACTCCTAATAAAGCCATTGCAAGTGTGGATGTAGAGGAACAGGAACAGGTAGAACTTAATCAGGATATCATTTATTTGCGTATAGAGGGTGATTTTACTCCGAAGCGGGATATTGCTACTTTCTATTATAGCTTGGATAATAAGGAATGGAAGAAGATTGGAACGGATTTCAAAATGCGTTTTGATTATACAAAACTGTTTATGGGAAGTAAGTTTGCCATCTTTAACTATGCAACGAAGTCGTTGGGAGGTTATGTCGACGTTGACTGCTTTGACTACGAGAGGGCCGATGATAGGGTGACTATTAATAAATAATATCTTGATATTCATGAAATATTAATTATAGAATAATCAAACTAAAAAAGCAATATGAATAAAATGAAATCTTTATTCCTTTCATCGTTATTGGTGGTGATGGGTACTTCGGGATTGGCACAAAATCCAATCATTCAGACAAATTATACGGCTGATCCGGCTCCAATGGTATATAATGATAAAGTATATCTTTATACTACCCATGATGAGGATAATTCTACCTGGTTTACGATGAACGACTGGCGATTGTATACGACCAATGATATGGTGAACTGGACGGATCATGGCGCTGTGTTATCATATACTGATTTTAAATGGGCAAAAGGGGATGCATGGGCTCCACAATGTATTGAGAGAGATGGTAAATTTTATATGTACGTACCCATGATTTCGAATATAAACAATAGAGGTGCAATTGGTGTGGCGGTAGCTGATAGTCCTTACGGTCCCTTCTATGATCCGCTTGGAAAGCCATTGGTTCAGAGTGAATGGGGAGACATTGATCCGACTGTTTTTATTGATGATGACGGACAGGCTTATTTGTATTGGGGAAATCCGAATCTGTATTATGTGAAGTTGAATGAGGATATGATTTCTTATAGTGGGGATATTGTGCGTGTACCTTTGGTAGCAGAATCGTTTGGTAAACGCGAAGGCGATGCCCAGAGAGCCACTCTGTATGAAGAAGGCCCCTGGCTTTATAAGCGGGATAAGAAGTATTATTTATTCTGGCCGGGAGGTCCGCTACCCGAGCATATCGGATACTCAACCAGCGATACTCCTACAGGTCCATGGAAATACGGAGGAGTAGTGATGCCTGCCGGTGGTGGAGTGTTTACCATCCACCCGGGAGTTATTGATTTCAAGGGCAAAACTTACTTTTTCTATCATAACGGACAGTTGCCTGGAGGAGGTGGTTTCAATCGTTCGGTATGTGTTGAAGAACTTAAATTCAACAAAGACGGATCTATTCCTCAACTGAAGATGACAGAAGGTATTACAAAAGGGATTGCGACACTGAATCCGTATGTAAAAACGGAAGCGGAGACTATTGCTTTTTCCGAGGGATTCAAGTCTTTCAAAAATGATCAGGTGGGTGTTTTTGTTACGGCAATGAAGAATGGCAGTTATACTTGTGTCCGCGGTGTGGATTTCAAGGCAACCGGTGCAACAAAGTTTAGTGCCAGAGTAGGAACTACACATAATGATCCCGTAAATCTGGAAATCCGTCTGGATGGTGTTGGTGGGCAACTGATAGGGACAATGAAGGTACCGCGTACAGGAGGAAGTGATCGTTGGGACTTACGGACTATTGATATTACAAAAGTGACCGGAGTACATGATTTGTATTTTGTAGTAAAGGGGCGGCCTGCTACCAATCTTATGTATTTTGATTATTGGATGTTCTCTAAATAGCTTGTACTAAATACTATGAGGAATAAAAGAAAGTATATCAGAACAACAGGAATCATCCTGTTGTTCTGTGCTGTTTTGTTGAATATGGCATGTACTTCAAAGCAAAAAGAAAAAGTAGTTATTGAACTGAAACAGGGATTACTTTCGCTGATACCATTAAATCAGAATGCTGTCCGGATGCAATTTTCCCAACCGGGTTCAGCGTCTTTATTTATACAGAAAAACTTCCTGTTCCTGAATCTGAAGTTACAGAGGATAAGCAATATCTATGAGGGAAAATCAATCGTGATATCACTGTAATGCTTTCTTGAAACAATGATTTGGAAATATCTTAAAATATGAAGAATAATATGAAACTGTTATTGACCCTTGTAGGGTTTGTAATAGCCTCCATAACTACAGGATGTGGTCAATCCCATACTGTGTGGCTTGATGATTTGGATCTGACAGCTATGACTCAAGGTAATGGAGTAGCTATGAAAAATAAATCGGTTGACGGTAAAACCCTGACAATCGGAGGACAAACGTTTGAACGCGGAGTGGGCACCCATTCAGTCAGTGAGATAGCAATTCAGTTGGATGGCAAAGCCGTATCATTTACGGCTCAGGTAGGGCTGGATGATGAGATCATCGAACATAAGACATCTGCCGAATTTGTTGTAATAGGAGATGGAGCCAGACTTTGGTCCAGTGGAATTGTAAAGGCGGGAGATGCGCCTAAATTATGTTCGGTTTCACTGGATGGAGTCAAAAGGCTTGAACTGATTGTTGCTGATGGTGGTGACGGGCCTTATTATGACCATGCTGACTGGGCGGATGCAAAGATAATATCAAAAGGAAAGAAGAGTTTTCCTACACTTAAATTCATTGCTACGGAACCTTATATACTGACTCCACCTGCTCTCGCGACGCCGAGAATTAATGGGGCTTCTGTGTTTGGAGTGCGTCCCGGTTCACCATTCCAATATCAGGTAGCGGCTACAGGCGATCGTCCGATGACATTTGCAGTAGAAGGATTGCCGGCAGGGTTGGAGATCCACCCGGAAACGGGGCTAATTACGGGTAAGCTAACCAAAGCCGGTACATTTGAAGTGGTTTTACAGGCAAAAAATGTGAAAGGGACGGCAGAAAGAAAGCTTCGTATTGAGTGTGGTGACAGGATTGCTCTTACCCCACCGATGGGATGGAACAGTTGGAACTGCTTCGGACACGAAGTCTCGGCTGAAAAAGTGAAGCAAGCAGCAAGAGCTATGATTGAAAGTGGTTTAGTGAATTATGGCTGGACTTATATCAACATAGATGATTCATGGCAACATCACAGAGATCCCAACGACCAGACCAGAGGTGGACGGTTGCGTGACGATCAAGGTAATATCATACCTAATGCTCAATTTCCTGATATGAAAGGGTTAACGGACTATATACATTCACTTGGACTGAAAGTGGGTATTTATTCTTCACCTGGTCCGTGGACTTGTGGAGGTTGCGTAGGCAGTTATGGTTATGAAAAGCAAGATGCTGATATGTATGGTAAATGGGGATTTGATTATTTGAAATATGATTGGTGCAGTTACGGGGGAGTTCTTGACCGTGATTTAGATAAGGATCCTTACAGTGTGTCTTCCTTGGCATTTCAAGGGGGTGGGGATTCAATTGCCGGTAGAAAGCCATTTAAGATTATGGGTGATTATTTACGTAAACAGCCCAGGGACATTGTTTATAACTTGTGCCAGTATGGTATGGGAGATGTTTGGAAATGGGGAGATGCCGTCGGAGGCCAGTGCTGGCGTACGACTAACGATATCACGGATACTTGGGAAAGTGTAAAAGGTATTGCTCTTTCTCAAGACCGTGCAGCTGCATGGGCGAAACCTGGTAACTGGAATGATCCGGACATGCTGGTTCTTGGTATTGTAGGTTGGGGAAATCCTCACCAAACCAAGCTTAAACCTGACGAACAGTATCTCCATTTCAGTCTTTGGAGTTTATTCTCTGCACCACTTCTGATAGGTTGCGATTTGGAGAAAATGGATGATTTCACCCTAAGTCTGCTGACTAACAATGAGGTGATAGCTGTTAATCAGGATCCTTTGGGTAAACAAGCCATATGTGCGTATTCAATAGGAGAATTACGTATTTATGTGAAAGAACTTGAGGATGGCGGTAAGGCGGTTGGTTTCTGTAATTTCGACCGAGAAAAGGCTAATATCTCTTTCCGTGATTTTGAAAAACTGAACATTACTGGTAAACAAACTGTGCTGACCTTTGGAGACAAAAGGATATAAAAATCTTGGATACAGGACGGAAACCATTGCCTCTCAATGTTCCGGCTCATGGGGTACTTCTTTATAAATTTACACCGGTTCAGTGAGAATATAAAAAATAGAATTACTTACTTAATTGTTTTTGATCATGAGAAACACTCTTTTTATTGTTAGTTTGTATCTGATCTTATCTGCCTGTGGTGAGAAAAGAAATGAAGTGAAGTTTATTTCGGAAGGTAATCCGATAGTGACGGATAAGTTTACCGCTGATCCGGCACCTATGGTGCATAATGGTAGACTGTATCTCTATGTGGGTCACGATGAGGCTGAAGAAGGACAGGACTTTAACATAACCGAATGGCTGTGTTATTCAACAAAAGATATGAAAACATGGACCGATCATGGCTGTGTGCTGAAACCTACGGATTTCTCGTGGGGAGTTGGAGAAGCATGGGCTTCCCAGGTTGTAGAGAAAGATGGGAAATTCTATTATTATACAACGGTGCAGGCTGATGCGCCATATAATAGTAAAGTAGTAGGCGTTGCCGTGTCAGATAGTCCGACGGGACCTTTCATTGATGCTCGGGGTACACCGCTTATTACAGATGATATGACTCCTAACGGTCCTCGTGGATGGTGGAACGATATCGATCCGACTGTTTTTGTGGATGATGACGGCACACCATGGATGAGCTGGGGTAATGGTACCTGCTTCTTAGTGAAACTTAAACCCAATATGACAGAACTGGACGGAAACATAGAGATTCTTAAAATGCCGAAATTTGTGGAAGGTCCATGGATTCATAAACGTGGAAATCTTTACTATCTGACGTATGCATCGATGGGTAAGGGGCGTGAAACCATTAGCTATGCCACGTCACCAAGCATGGATGGTCCATGGACTTATCGTGGAGTCTTGACAGGAATGGCAGAAAATAGCTTTACCATACACCCGGGAATCATTGAATTCAAGGGACAAAACTATCTGTTCTACCATAATGCAATACTTACCATAGATGGTAAATCCGGTGCCACAGGGCGTCGAAGCGTGTGCATTGACTACCTGTATTATCTACCCGACGGACGTATGGCGTATGTTGAGCAGACCAAAGAAGGCATTACTGTGAAGCCGAAGACTGCTGCCGAAGTAGCTGAGATTGTAAATCCATACACTGATGAAGAAGAGGTTGTGGTAGAAATAGTGCAGAATGATACAGAATCTCGAAAAAACTGAAGGTGCTGACTTACACAGATGACTATTAAGGTTTTAGTTCGTTATTGCTTGAATAGATCGTATCTCTATAGATTGTAACCCTGCGCTCCTGAGTCGAATCGTTCTTGATGGAGGTAACATCCCCACGTGTCGTAAAATAGACATAGTTGCCTCTGTCATAAAAGCGATATACTTTGCACCCATCGTGCTCAAAGAGATAACTGACCTGATAGGTCGTATTATTCTCCGATTCACCTACCTTTAGCGGAATAGAAGTGTAACAAGCTGTAATTCCCATCATTATGAATGAGAGAATTAATAATTTAGTTATTGTCTTCATAGACGGAAGTATTTATGTTTACCAAATACAAAGATAAAGTTTTTCCCGAATTATATTTCCGGAAATAGATTTTATCTATGCTTTCATAGATAAATATAATGAATAAAAAGTGTGTAAATATCAAACAAAAAACTTATTTTTGTGTTGTTAATAAGAATGACTAACGACAATTGATACGTAATTTACTAACTAAATAAGAAAAAAAGATTATGGCTAAAAGTGTTAAGGGAACTCAGACAGAAAAGAATCTGTTGACCTCATTTGCAGGAGAATCACAGGCAAGAATGCGTTACACTTATTTTGCAAGTGTAGCTAAGAAGGAAGGTTACGAACAAATTGCTGCTATTTTTACTGAAACGGCTGACCAGGAAAAGGAACACGCTAAGCGTATGTTCAAGTATCTGGAAGGTGGTATGGTAGAAATTACTGCAAGCTATCCTGCCGGTGTTATCAGCACTACATTGGATAACCTGAAAGAAGCTGCTGCTGGTGAACATGAAGAATGGTCTCTGGATTATCCTCACTTTGCTGACATAGCAGAAAAAGAAGGTTTCTATGAAATTGCTGCTATGTACCGAAACATTTCAATTGCTGAAAAAGGTCATGAAGAAAGGTACTTGGCTTTTGTAAATAATATCGAGAATGCTACAGTATTCGCTAAGGAAGGTGAAGTAGTATGGCAATGCCGTAACTGTGGTTTCATCTTCACAGGTAAAGAAGCTCCAGAAGTTTGTCCGGCTTGCTTGCATCCGCAGGCTTACTTCGAAGTGAAGAAAGAAAACTATTAATAAATTCTTATTTCTATGATAAAGAACGCCCGGGTGTTTCGCTTGAAGAAACATCCGGGCGTTTTGCATTACAAGCGTATGCCCTCATAGGGGAGGTCCTTATACTATTTCTTTGCGTGTGGATAATCAATCGTATAATGTAATCCGCGACTTTCCTTGCGTTCTATTGCCTGACGGGTAATCAGGTAACCGACATTGACCATATTACGCAGCTCGCAAATAGCTTTGGATGCCTTGCTGCGCTTGAAAAGATCTTCCGTCTCTTCATATATCATATCCAAACGTACCCAAGCACGTTTCAGGCGTAGGTCACTACGTACAATACCTACATACGCACCCATAATCTGGTTGACTTCTTTCATGCTTTGAGTAATAAGCACCATTTCTTCGTTAGTCACAGTACCTTCTGCATTCCATTCAGGTATTTCATGATTGAATTCATAACGGTCGAGCATGCTTAGTGCATGTTTGGCAGCAGCATCGGCATAGACAACTGCTTCAATCAAAGAGTTGGAAGCTAAGCGGTTGCCTCCATGTAGACCAGTACAGGAACATTCTCCTACAGCGTACAGGCGGTTGATAGAAGACTCTCCGTTCAGGTTAACTTTGATACCACCACACAGATAATGTGCGGCAGGAGCCACAGGTATATAGTCCTTTGTGATATCAATACCTAAACTGAGGCACTTTTCGTAGATGTTCGGGAAATGCTTCCTGGTCTCTTCCGGATCTTTATGGGTAACATCCAGGTAAACATGATCATCACCACGTTGTTTCATTTCACTGTCGATGGCACGTGCTACAATGTCACGAGGAGCAAGAGAAAGACGTGGGTCATATTTCTGCATGAATTCTTCGCCTCCCATGTTGCGCAATACGGCACCATACCCGCGCATTGCCTCTGTTATCAGGAAACAGGGGCGGTCTCCCGGATGATAAAGGGCAGTTGGATGGAATTGAATAAATTCCATATCCTGTACGAAGCCCTTGGCGCGGTATACCATAGCAATTCCGTCTCCGGTAGCAACCAATGGGTTAGTAGTATTCCGGTAAACGGCACCTACGCCACCTGTAGCCATGAGTGTTACTTTAGAAAGGAAAGTATCAACCTCGCCTGTATCTTCATTCAGCACATAGGCTCCGTAGCACTTGATACCCGGGGTATGGCGGGTTACAATAATCCCCATGTGATGCTGTGTGATGATTTCTACGGCAAAATGGCGGTTGAATATCTCAATGTTAGGATGCGTCTTTACAGCTCTGATGAGGCTTTCCTGTATTTCGGCGCCTGTATTGTCTTTATGATGCAGGATACGGAATTCAGAGTGTCCGCCTTCTTTATGTAAGTCGAAGTCTCCTTTGTCATTCTTGTCAAATTCTACTCCCCACTCTATCAGTTCCTTGATTTGTCCGGGTGCTTCACGTACCACTTTTTCTACGGCGGCACGATCACTGATCCAGTCACCTGCAATCATGGTGTCCTCAATGTGCTTATCGAAATTATCTACCAGTGTATTGGTTACTGAGGCGATTCCCCCTTGTGCGAAGAATGTATTAGCTTCTTCCAATTCCGTTTTGCAGATGAGCGCTACTTTACCTTTATGAGCTACTTTCAGAGCGAAACTCATGCCGGCGATACCGGAACCAATTACTAAAAAGTCGAACTCTCTAATCATATTTTGTATGTTTAAGTACTGCAAAGCTACGAAATAAGTAGTTTCATTGTACTTTTCCCGTATATTAATTCATAAAATTATGATAAGAACTGTTTAACAACTTCATCCAGAGACTCTTCTTTTGCAAGTCCTATGTTCTTTCGCATACGCGAACGTATCATATTGACGCTGTTACGGTTAATACCCATAATCAAAGCTATTTCATCCGTACTTTGGTTCATGCAGATGAGCATGGCAAGCAATTCTTCATTGCGGGTAAGTTGCGGATAATATTCCCGTAATTTGGGTAAATAAAGTGGGTGTATCACAGCGAACGATTGTCTGAAATCATTTTCATCTTCTTTGCTGAGAAGGTTTTGCCCGGTCAGTTGGCGGATAGAAGTCAGGTTGTTGGTAGCCATTGCCTGTTCTATTTGTTCGGTCAACTGCTCGTTACGACGGTTCAGTTCTTGCTGGCGGGTGATTAATTTCTTTATTTCTTGTTTATGCTTTTCCAAGAGCAAACGATTGGCCTTTCGTTTATTTATGAAATAGGCAACGGAAATGATAAGTGTCAACAGCAGGGTAATTGAAATACATATATTATAGAATAACTGTTGCTTTTGCAGCTTCACTTGTGCCGAGAGCAAAGTATTTTCTTTTTCTTTCCGTTCGGTATCAAACCGGATATTGGCAGCAGCGACGGCACGCATCTTTTCAGCTAAATTCAGTGAATCTGTAAAAGTTTGGCTACGCCTATAGCAACGAATGAATGCGTCTTTCATATTCATGTCCAGATAGTAGTCCATAAGTATATCGTTGGCCTTTTGTTCTCTGGATTTCATATCCATCTTTATAAAGCCTTGTGTGGCTTTCTCTATCAAAGGTATTCCTTGCACAGCTTTTCCTGTTTGTAATAGAGCTCGCCCTAAGTGAAGTTCCAGTTCATATTTGGCCCACTTCGGCATGCGGGAACTGTCCGGACAGATACTTAATGCAAGCGTTAGTGCTTTTTGTACAGAATCGGGATACTCCAGATAGGCTTCTGCTGTAGTAACTTTGTTCACAAATACTCCTTTGAAGCTGCCTTGCAGGGCTGATATCTTCTCGGCCTGGTTTAAATAGTAGAATATGGAATCTTTATTCCCTGTTTGACCGAATATGGATGCCCGGTAACGATAGAGATCGCCCAGTCCGAAACTGTCTTTCATAAGCGAATAGCGTTGAGCTTCCGTATTCAGTTGCAGTGCCCGGTCGTACATGCCCAATTCTGCATAAAGGTTTGATTGTTCGCCATAAGCTATTACTATATTAGGGGGAGCTATGCTGTCGGTATAGCTGCTGATGGCTTCCTGATTGATAGCGACCGCCTTTTCATATTCTCCGATGAGGCGATAATAAATACCGAGTCGGGACATGATGCGAAGCATATTCTGGTATTTTCCTCCCTGCCGGTAGGCTTTCACGGCCTTTTCCAATATTCGGATGGCTTGGGGTATGTCATTTCCGGAATAGATATAAACTCCGCTGACTATTTCAGCTTGTGGGATAAAGCGGTCTGCATCCTCATAGTCGGGTAATTGCAGGTATTCATTGGCTAACTTGATGGCTTGCTCATTGTTTCCATGCATCTGGTGCAGGCTTGCCCGGGCGGATAACAGTTCATGTTTGCAGTTCTCTTGTATGAACGAAATTTGGCTGAGACTATCCATATACTCTATGCCGGAACGAAATTGCTTACTTTTTAAGTAGTTGTAGTAAGAGATAGAAAGTATCTGCCGGGCATATTTGATCAGCGTGTCATTCTCTTCCGTATCATTTGCATTTTCCAGTAATTCCGCTATCTTGGTTTTAGTCAGATTTTCAGTTTCCCGGAATTTTTCCTCTTTTAGTAATGTGGTGAGTTTTTCTGCTGTTTGTTGCCACTGTCCGACATCTTCTGCGCTTGGAGAATGTGAATCAGTAGCACAAGCTCCTACAAATAGTAAGAGCAAGAATAATGGCTTCCTTATATTCATAATTCTAAAAACTTACTTTGTTTGGGCAAAGATACAATTCCATTTGGAAAAGAAAGAAAATGATATCTATATTTTATGACTTTTATTCATAGTTGATAATGAGGAAGATACATTTTTGTATATTGAATTGTATATTGGCTGTTTATGATTTTATCTTATAGTTTCTGCAAATTTGCAACTAATAATAGAAAACTAACCGACAATGAATAAAGTAGAGAAAATATCCCGATTGTGTATGAAAGAGATCAGTAGGGCTTTGATAGAAATGATTTCCGAAGACTCGCCTTATGCTTCGAAAGATATGCTTTGCGGAGCGCGTGGTGCTGTTTTCCGCGAGATATTTATTTTCCATTATCCGGACTTTATAGGGAAAGTACAGGAACTGGTTCCCGGTGTTACGAAAGATGAGGAACTGCTTTGTATGTTGGTCGCCCTTGGACAGTCTGTAGAAGAAATTGAGAAACTGTTTTGCCTGCCTGCCGAGCAGGTATATATGTTCCATAAATCGGTATGTTGGAAAATGAGGTTGGAGGGAGAAAAGCGGTTAGGTGATAAACTGAGGGAGATATTAGAAGAATAACTCACGTCGTTCCATAAAAATACCTATCTTAGCAGCAAAAACAGAATAAAATGAATCGTATCTTCCATGCCCGCATTGCTGTGGGACAATATTTGTTTTTGGTGCTGACAACGATCATCGTCATTTATGCCATGTGGATGCAGCATGCTGTTATGGCTATTCTTTTTATGCTCCTGCTCATCATCGCTATCGAGCGCCTCATCCATACTACGTATACGCTGACCACAGACGGCAGGCTTCTCCTTTTTTACGGTCGCTTTTCCCGTTCGGAGGAAATCCTCCTGAAAGACATTATTTCTGTAGAGCGAGCCTCTTCTATGAAAATAGGACGTTTCGCTGTGATGCGCTATGTGCTGGTGAAGTACGGGACGAAGGGAAAATGTGCTGTGTTGCTTCCGGTGAAGGAAGATCTGTTCATAAAAACTCTTACTAATCGTTTAAGTGAAGTGAAGAAATATTAATTCTCGATTTTCTTTTTGCAGCCTTCCGGAAAGTCGTCCGTCTAATTTCTAAAAATAAGAGAAATGATGATGAATTTGACTTGTGCTATTTTGCATGCCGACCAACAGGTGAGTGAACAACTGGAAGTGTTCATAGCCAAAACACCCTTTCTTTCTTTGTGTGGGAAGTACAGTAATCCTATTGAGGCATTGAAAGGTTATTATGACAACAAAGTACACCTTTACTTCGTAGGAATCGGGCAGGAAGAAATGGAGGGAATCAACGGAATGGAATTCAGTAAATTGCTTTCTCCGTTCACCCGTGTCATTTTTATTGCAGATACTCCCCGGTATGCCGCTGAGTGCTTCCGTCTGGATGCATTGGATTACCTGATATCTGAAATCAATTTTCCTATCTTTTTTGAAGCGGTGAATAAGGCTTCGCGCTGGTTCAGTCTGAAAGGTGAAACAGGGATGCAGCTTACTGTCGTTTCCGAAAAGTCTCAGGCAGATGCATCTCAGCCCGAAATGTCTAAAGTGATTTATGTAAAGTCTGACAATCGGATTTTCCGTTTGGATATATCCAGAATATCTTATATCGAAGGGTTGGGCGATTACGTGAAGATTTATAGTAAGGATGAACCAAAGCCTATACTGAGTCTGTGTACAATGAAATATATGGAGGAGAGGTTACCTTCTGATGAATTTATACGTGTGCACCGCTCGTTTATTATTCGCAAAGATTGCATACGTACCATAGAGAGCAGTAAAATTGCTCTGGATAAAAGAAGTATCCCTATCGGAGAGGTTTACCGAAAGAAGTTGAAGAATTATATTTCTGATTATTCTGTCCTTTAGTATGCTTCAATGCTTGTTGCCGGAATTGACTCATATCCTACAGATATGAATTAAAGATTGCTGATGGTTTTTTATTAATTTACTAATAATCAACAAATAGCATTTACCAACTGTTTACTACAAAATGTAAAAGCATTTACCATCGCATGTAACGGCATTTACCCCTTATTGTAACGACCTTTACCGCGGCATGTAACGGTCTTTACCTCGGCATGTAAATGGAGTTACCGTGTGGAGTTATTCCATTATCACCCTACCACATTATCACATTTAGTTCATAATCCGTCAGAAGAATACTATTCCCTTACCTCAATTTTGACCGTGATATTCTTTCTCCAAACGTAATATTCAGATTCATGCTGAATCGGCTTTCCTGCATCAGGCTACTGCGTGAATTGATTTGTTTCCGCCAGGTGGCGCCTAATGAAAGATAGGAGTACCGGATAGGAAAGCTTGCTCCTGCACTCACTTCCAGGTATTGCATTTTTCCACCTCGCAGATTTATATACGAATTACTTAAACCTATTCCCCCCATCAATTCAGTGGACCGGGGAAGGCGTGGATTGGTAATATAGGCTCCCCCGATGTTCAATTTGTGCTGGTTTTCGTATTTCATGGAAGTGTAAGATGAGGTATTGCGACTCCAATCCAGATAATTATAATCGGTGGTCACTACCCAACGTTCGGTAGTCATTGATATTCCGGTGCCGATGTGCATAGGTAAATATTGCGTCCGGCTATGATAACTCTTATCGACACCTTCACTGGTGGAAGAATTGCTATAGGTCAGATTGTTTTCGTGGTTAACCTGAAAGGAGGGGGCAAATACAAGTCCCGCTGCCCACTTTTGGTTTCCGGTGGTATTGAATTCATAATGTATTCCGAAGTCGGCATAAAAAGCACGCTTAGAAGATTCGTACTCCACAATGGCACTTTCTTGCGTTTCGCTTTGGGTCACCGTTCCCAGTATGATACCCAGATTTATGCCAACGGACAGGCGTTTGGTCAATGCAAAGGCATTAGTAAGATAACAACGGTATAATCCTCCCGATCCTTCAAATAAGGAATAGGTATAACTTCCGGGCATACCTTCCACTTCTTCTTCGGTCTGGATAATGTAGCCCACACTGCTATAGGGTGCAGCGCCTATCATGGCATACCAGCGTGGCAGGATTCTGCATCCTATGCTGAAGCGGTTGGGATTACTCATAAAACTGGAACTGTGATCATTCTGAAAGGAATAACGGGCATATGAAGCCGATGCACCGACATCGAATATGAAGCAGGTGCTGTCCATTCGGGTAATGGCTGCCGGGTTCAAGGTATTTTGGAATCCGGTTCTGTTTAGGGCAATACCTATGTTGCCCATTCCGGCATAACGTCCGCCGTCACTGGTACTTAGTTCACCCACTCCATACATAGAAGTGGGTAGATTGGTGTTATTTTGGGCTATGATGGAAAGGCTTACCGCACAGAAGCTGCACAGCATAAGGGGAATCCGGTGGTAATGTTTCATTTTTCGTTGTATATTTTAAATCTGATATCTAATCTGCATTGTCTCTCCTGGTCGGGGTCGTTGGTGAAGATTATTTGATTGAAAGTCATTGTCATTTCATTCTCTGGTAGACTCAGGAGTAGTTTCTGCCGTTTTATGCCCCACGTACCGAAGTTGCTGCGGATGAATTCGGTTACGTCAAAGGAATAATAAGTATCCCGCCCGAACATATCGTCCACTGTCAGATTTCCGGTCTGTACCGTAACACCATCACTGCCGTATACATAATCTTCCAATACATTGTTTTCATCTGTGATGTAAAGGCGTATATCTTCCGGAAGTTGGTTTAGCTTGTTATAACTTCCGGCCACCGGATAGAGGTAGAGTGTGGCGCTTTCTATGGAAACAATTTCTCCTGCATCCTGCAAATTATTCAGATGGGGAAATTCTATCTGATTATAGAATCCTGTCAATCCTTGCATATATGCCCGCCTGCCCAGACTGCCGGAGTGGATAAGGTTCTCTATTCCGCTTTCCAAGGTAGCGAGAGGGGTACTGGTACGATCGTGACGGATACTGGTATAGGCATAATCAGTGTTCACACTGAAGGTCAGTTCTTTTTCTGTGCGTTGACTGGCTATCTCTTTATAGTGCAGAGTGATGGCCATGGATGAATCGTTTACCATGAATCCGGTGATGCATTCTCCGCTGTTTTCGGCCATGAGTGCCAGTCCGGGAAACTTTTCTTTGAACTTATCCTGGCTGTCGAAATAGTCTTCTTCTGTTACGAGATCATTCAGTAACTCTTTTCCCAGTTCATCGGGCAGACGTATTTCTAACTCCTTCTTTCGTCCGGGGCTTGGCGTGAAAGTGAAACTGAATAGAGGCATGCTTTCGGTAGGCAGGATAGTACTGTTGTATAAATCTTCGTCATCGTCCAGATAGATGGCTTGTTTTAGCCGGTAAACAGATATTCGTTGCTGTGTTAAGGTATCGCCCCAGAAGTTGCCGGAAGGCGTCATCCTCAGTACTAACGAGTCGAAGCTGTAACTATAATCCTCGTTGGGAGTAAAGCTGTTTTTAGAGTATTCGGCATAGTAAGCGGCGGAGACCTCACCCCATGAGGCATCCTTATAGTGTCCTAACTGACAAATACTGTCCCCCCTGGTCTCTATGGAGTCCATAAGAATGGTACTGATGTCCACCGTACAAGTATCTACATATACATTATAGAAAGAACTGTTCACCAGACTTTGTCCTAATTCTGAATTTTCATCCTGACAAGCACAGATGGCGGCGATCATTATAATCAGACTATACAATAACTTTTTCATTGCTGCGGTTTTTAGAGCCGCAAAGGAAAATGAAACTTCTATATCTTCCTATTAAAATCGGCTATCGGGCAGGTTTTATCGGTAAAGGTATTTACCGGAAATTTAGTGCCGTTTGTCGGTTATATTTGTTGATGAAGTACCTGTAGCCTACTTTTGCTACCAAAAATATAGTAAATCAAAATAAGTTCTGAAAAAAATGAATCGACTATTATTGGGAATAATACTGCTGGCGGTTGGATGCTTGGCTGGCAGTTGTACGGACGACGATGAATACACCCAAGGTGTATGGATGAGAAGATCGGACTTGGACGGTGTAGCGCGGGGGCAGGCTGGCAGTTTCACCATTGGAAATAAAGGTTATCTGTGTTGTGGCTATCGTGGGTCGAATAAGACCTATCTGAAAGACCTTTGGGAGTACAATATGGATGGAGATTATTGGACACAATGTGCCGATATGCCCGATGCGGCAGCGGGACGCCATAGTGCGGCTTCGTTTGCCTTGAATGATAGAGGTTACATTACTACCGGCATTCAAAAGACCGAACCCACATATCTGGCAGATACCTGGGAGTATAATCCCGCTACGGACTCCTGGACTCAAATGGATGACTTTGGTGGTGGTGCACGCTACGGTGCATTGGCTTTTTCGATTGGAGGATACGGCTATGTGGGTACAGGGTTCAATGATAATTATCTGAAAGATTTCTATCGCTTTAATCCTAATGCCGCTGCCGGAAAGCAATGGGAAATTGTAAATGGATTCGGGGGATACAAGCGTTGGTATGGTACGGCTTTCGTTATAGATGATGTAGCTTATGTCTGCTGTGGGCAGAACAATAACACGCTGGTTGATGATTTGTGGAAATTTGATGGTGACAACTGGACTCAGTTGCGTGACATTGCCAATACTAATAGCGATGACGATTATGATGACGATTATGCTATAGCGCGCTTAGGTACTGTATCTTTCGTGATAGATGGAAGAGGGTATATTGCTACCGGAACCCGTAGTGGCGTAACCAGTGATTATTGGGTGTATGATCCTGGTGAGGATTTGTGGTATGGTGACTCCGATGATGATTATACTCCACTTACGAGTGTACACAATGTAAGTTCAGGAGGTTCGTCGCGCGCTTATGCTGTATCTTTCTCTACGGGCAAGCGTGGCTTTGTATTGACGGGGGCTTCGGGAACCAGCTATTTTGATGATGTTTATGAACTCCTGCCCTATGAGCAGGAAGATGTTGATTAGTGTTTTTGTGATTTATGAAGCTAGTGTTTATTGTAAAGATTGGTGTACTGTCCCTGGTGACAGTATGCCTTTCTTGTTTCTCCGGCTGCACGAATACCGGTGAGACGGAATTTACCTGCCGTGCCATGCAGGCGGAGGGTGGCTATGGGTATATGGTACTCCATAAGGGAGATACACTGATTCGTCAGCCTTATATACCTGCTGTAGGGAGGAAAATAGCTTTTGCAACGAAGGAAGACGCCTTGAAGGTAGCGGAGCTGGTTTGTCGTAAGCTGGATGAAAAGCAATCACCCAGCATTAGTAAAGAAGAGATTACAATGCTGGGTATTATAGTGAATAGAGAATGAGTTATTCTTGCGAAGGTAGTTCGCTGACTTCCGTACGGGGTTTCGTGTGAAAGTAAGGAAACTTCCTCGACATTTCTCCTTTCACAATTTTCTCTTCTTGTGTACGTACATTTGTGAGTGTTAATGTATAGGTTATTTGGTGCAATTTATAGAGTATCAGTCCCGAAATTTTGGTTTGTTTCTGAGGGGGAGTCTCTACTTTCACTTCCGTATATTTTAGTTTGCTGTCATACTGTTGTGGAAATAGGCTATATTTCACTTTCTCACCTGTCAGCTGTATTTTTTCGTCTACTATTTCCGGGACATCCACTAAAGGTTCTTCGTACTTCAATAATTTGAAGGCAAGATCGTTGGGGCAGTGGAACTGATATTCTTCAGGTGCATGGTCATAAGGAAATATGGTAGTAGTGGTGGAATTGTCCGTATAGTTTCGGAAGGTAAGGCCATAGGGGCGTGAATCCATCCAGAATTCTCCGTCTCCTTCTTCCAGTGAGTAGGTGATGCTTTTTATTTCATATTTATCTCCGGGATTTTGCTGTACAATGATCTGTTCTGTATAGAGTCCGCTGCTGGTACTCAGGTTGATAATTAGTCCCCGTTCTTCATCTTCCAGGTTCTCGTTGGCCTGTATGGTCAGGGCGTCTTCTTTATCTCTTGTGATGCTTCCCCAGTCAAAATAGATTGTGCCGAATCCTTCCAGTCCGCTTGCCAACTGGTTCCATCCATCAAGGGAAGTAAGTGAAACTATCTTCCAGTTGGTCCGGCTCATGATAATTTCCACACTGTTATTATTTCCTTCCATGATGACTTTCTTCATAGGAGAAAGGCGTTCATCTTCACCGTTATCACAAGCTGTCCCACATAAAAGAATGAAAGTGGAGAACAATAGCAGTTGGAATAAGTTTGTTCGTTTCATGTACCTTTAGTTCCGTTAGTTTAAATAGCTTTTGTTTATAGACGTATTTTATTGAGGAATACTGCAAGCAAAGGTATGTTTTTTTAGTAAGAAAAAGATAAGGGGCGGTGCTTTTTGTAGAATATTAGTTGTACCTTGTCCTAAGAACTACATTATTGAATTGAATGAAAGTGAGATACGACATTTGCGGTCGAAACTTTCGACCGCAAATTTATCCCCTAAAGTACGTGCAATACCTAAAGCTTTCACCGAAAAAGGTCTTTACATGCTTGCTACCGTTTTGAAAAGTCCTCGTGCTACGGCTACAACTCTTGCTATTATAGAGTCTTTTGCCCATTTGAGAGAGCTCTCTCGTAATCTAAATATCTTGTCAACAGAAACAGATGAAGGCAAACAGAAAACATTGACCCAGCGCAGTAGCGAGTTACTTCACGAATTATTGTCTGTAGAAGAGATGGGAGATACAACAGAAACCGAATCTTCGATAGAACTGAATTTATATGCTTTAAAGATGAAGCGTACGGTGAAAAAGATAAAGAAAGGACAATTCTTTTGTGCAGATAAGAGAGGTTTTTATTAACTTGCAGGCAGTTTATAAATAACCCCTGTATACATGGAAAAAATATTCAAATCGAAAGGTATGACTACTACTGAAAAATGGGTAATAGTATTTGTTCTTACTTTTATGTGCGTTGCATACCTGTTGCTGAAAGAAGCGTCTGCCTTATGTGGATTCATTGTGGCTATTCTTTTCCTGATCAGTAATTACCAAAGGAAATATACCTATAAATAAATAGAAACTATGAAATACCAAGTTGCCATTATCGGTGGAGGTCCTGCGGGATATACTGCTGCCGAAGCTGCCGGGAAAGCCGGACTAAGCGTAGTGTTGTTTGAAAAGCAAAGTTTAGGTGGAGTCTGTCTGAATGAAGGCTGCATCCCTACCAAGACTTTATTGTATTCGGCAAAAACGTATGATGCTGCGCGTCATGCTTCCAAATATGCAGTCACTGTTTCCGAAGCCTCATTTGATTTATCGAAGATTATTGCCCGTAAACAGAAAGTGGTGCGTAAACTGGTGTTGGGTGTTAAAGGTAAGCTGACTGCCCACGGAGTGAATATCGTGCAGGGAGAAGCTACCATCATCAATAAGAATACCGTGCAGTGTAGTGGTGAGACTTATGAGTGCGAGAATCTGATTCTATGCACCGGTTCGGAAACATTCATCCCTCCTATTCCCGGAGTGGATACTGTACCTTTCTGGACGCACCGCGATGCTCTAGATAATAAGGAACTTCCCGCTTCACTTGCCATTATTGGTGGTGGAGTAATTGGTATAGAGTTTGCCTCTTTCTTTAATAGTCTGGGCGTGCAGGTCACTGTTATCGAAATGCTTGATGAAATCCTGGGAGGTATGGATAAAGAGCTTTCCGCTCTTCTGCGTGCGGAATATGCTAAACGTGGAATCAAGTTTATGCTTAGTACGAAGGTCGTATCTCTTGCTGAGGCTTCTTCCGAAGACGGGAAGCCACAAGTACAGGTTAATTTTGAGAATGCAGAAGGTACAGGCAGCGTGCTTGCTGAGAAACTATTGATGAGTGTAGGTCGTCGTCCGGTAACGAAAGGTTTCGGGTTGGAGAATCTGGAATTAAAAAGAACGGAAAGAGGGAATATCTGTACAAACGAACAGATGCAAGCCTCTGCTCCGGGAGTATATATATGTGGTGACCTGACTGGTTATTCTTTGCTGGCACATACAGCCGTTCGTGAGGCGGAAGTAGCTGTGCATACAATACTTGGCAAGAAAGATGTCATGAGCTATTGGGCTATTCCCGGTGTAGTATATACCAATCCGGAGATTGCAGGAGTAGGGCAGACGGAAGAAAGTCTGCAAATGAAAGGTATTAATTATCGTGTTGTAAAACTCCCGATGGCTTATTCCGGTCGTTTTGTTGCTGAGAACGAAGGAGTGAATGGAGTTTGTAAACTTCTGATAGCAGATGACGAGACCATAGTGGGAGCGCACATACTGGGTAATCCGGCTTCTGAAATTATCACTCTGGCAGGCATGGCTATCGAACTGAAACTGACTACTGAAGCCTGGAAGAAAATAGTATTCCCGCATCCCACGGTTTCAGAGATTTTTAAAGAAGCGTTGTAACCCGATAAACATGAAAAAATATCTGTTGTCTCTTGTTCTTTCCCTCTTGTTTATCCCTGTGACCGTGTGGGGGCAAAATACGGCTGCTAAGGGCCTCTCTTCCCGTCTGGATACCTTGATTAAATATCAACTTCCTGTCGGCTCCAACGTTGGCATATCCATATACGACTTGACTGACGGGAAGTCTTTATACACTTATCAGGCGGATAAGCTCTCTCGTCCGGCTTCTACTATGAAACTGCTGACTACTATTACCGCCCTTTCCCATCCGGATGCGGATGATCCTTTTAAAACAGAAGTATGGTATCAGGGCGTGATTGAACAAGATACGCTGAAAGGTGATTTGTATGTTGTGGGTGGATATGACCCTGAATTTGATGATGAAGCTCTGGATTCATTGGTAAATGCGGTAAGTCGTTTCCCATTCTCGGTGATATCGGGCCATGTATATGGAGATGTTTCTATGAAAGACTCCATTTATTGGGGAAGCGGTTGGGCTTGGGATGATACGCCTGCCTCCTATCAACCTTATCTCTCGCCATTGATGCTGAATAAAGGTCTGGTCACTGTTACGGCTTCTCCTAGTGAACGGGGTCATTTGGCAAGTCTCGATTGTGTTCCTGCCTCTTCTTATTATACCGTAACGAATGAAACCAAATCCCGTACTCCTGCTGCCGGGCGTTTCGGAGTTTCCCGGGATTGGCTACAGAATGGTAACAACATAGTTGTAAAAGGGAATGTAGAAGGTAAGCGTACCGGTATGGTGAATATTTATTCTTCACGGGATTTCTTTATGCATACTTTCCTTGAACGTCTGCAGGCGAAAGGTATTCAATGTCCTGTAAATTATGCTTTCAACGAATTGCAGAAGGATAGTCTTTCGGTTCAAATAGCTTTGTTTGAAACTGCCATTCAGGATGTAATCAACCAGATTATGAAAGAAAGCGATAACCTGAATGCTGAGGCTTTGCTTTGTCGCCTGGGCGCGCAGGTCACTGGTAAAAAGCATATTTCCGATGAAGACGGGCTTTCTGTTATCCGTAAACAGATAAAAGCTTTGGGAGAAGATCCGGATTACTATAAACTGGCTGATGGCTGTGGACTTTCCAATTATAACTATATCTCTCCCAATTTGTTGATTGCTTTTCTTAAATTTGCCTATTCCCGTACGGACATTTTTCAGAAACTATATAAAGCTTTACCTATCGGTGGTGTAGATGGAACATTGAAGTATCGGATGCAACGCGGAACTCCTTCTCATAAAAACGTACATGCCAAAACAGGCTCCTTTACGGCAATTAATTGTCTGGCAGGTTATCTGCGGACAACAAACGGACATGAGATTGCTTTTGCCATCATGAACCAAAATGTACTTTCAGGAGCTAAGGCGCGTGCTTTTCAGGATGCCGTGTGTGATGAAGTGATTAGAGGAAGATAAAGTAGATCATTCATGTAAGAAAAACAATTAAAATGAAAGGAATAATTGATGTATTGAAGAGTGTTTGGCAAAAGCTTATGGGAAATGAATTTACTCGTTGGTTGGTCTATATAGGTATTGTTGCTTTCTGTTTTTGTATTGTTTATAATGCAGGAAAAATATTGGGCAGTTGGATTGCCGTATAATGACTTTTGTAGAAAATATAAACGGGGCTTGCTATCTGTATGGTGGCAAGCCCCGTTTTTAAAGTATTTACTTGTACTGTGCCCAGTCTACGTTTTGCATATTTCCGCTTTTGGCAAGTTCTGCATGCATAGCCAGTGCAGCACGGGTAGCTTGCGGAGTCTGAGACTTACCATCGGTTAGTTTCAGGTAATCCCAGAGGATATTCTTGTAATCCGGGTGAACACAATTTTCAATGATTGCCTGTGCACGTTCTTTCGGACTCTTGCCACGCAAGTCAGCAACGCCTTGTTCGGTAATGATGATGTTGACGTCGTGTTCTGTGTGGTCGTGGTGAGATACCATCGGAACAATAGCACTGATTTTGCCTTCTTTGGCAACGGACGGACAAGTAAAGATGGAGATATAAGCATTACGCGTGAAGTCACCGCTTCCACCGATACCATTCATCATCTTCGTACCGCCGATATGCGTAGAGTTTACATTTCCGTAGAGGTCAGCTTCGATAGCTGTGTTGATGGAAATAACTCCTAAACGGCGAACGACTTCGGGACTGTTAGAGATTTCCGAAGGACGGAGTACCAGTTTATCACGGAAGAAATCCATATCGTCATAAATGCCTTGCAGGCAGTCGTTGGTTACAGTCAGTGAGCAAGCGCTACCGAATTTCACACGACCGTCGCGAATCAGTCCGATTACGGAGTTCTGAATCACTTCTGTGTACATTTCAAATGCCGGAATCGTTTTATCACGTCCCAGTGCACCAAGTACGGCGTTGGCAATGTTACCTACACCGGATTGCAGCGGTAAGAATGTTGACGGGATAATACCACGCTTCATGTCCGCAGCCAGGAAGTCGGCTACATTCTGGCCAATCTTGTCAGTCAATGGATCGGCATCGGCAAAGCTACGTGCTTCATCCGGCCAGTTGGTTTCTACTATACCTACAATCTTTTTCGGGTCTACTTGAATATACGGCTGACCGATGCGGTCGCTCGGTTTGTAGATAGGAATTTCACGACGGTAAGGCGGATCAAGCGGTTCGTATACATCGTGCAGACCCATAGCATTCTTGCTGTGAGCAGCATTCAGTTCCACGATGATCTGGTCGGCAAGGCGACAAACTGTAGGAGCGATACCACCGGCTGCAGTCAGGTAGATTTTACCATCGGGAGTCACTTCACAAGCTTCGATGATGGCAATGTTTACTTTGCCCATGAAACCGTAACGGACTTCCTGTGCCATCTGTGACAAGTGGATGTCGTTATAAGCGATTTCTCCGTTGTTCACAGCTTTACGGAAATCAGAATTGGTTGTGTAAGGAGCACGGTAGCGGATAGCTTTGGCGCGTGAAAGTATGCCGTCGCAGGAGTCACCCGTAGAAGCACCGGTAAAGATACCTATCTGAAAGGGATTACCTTTTGCATGTTCTGCTTCTGCTATTTTTGCTAATTCAGCCGTAACGGCTTTGGCTGTTCCTGCGGGAGTAAATCCGCTCAAGCCGATGTTGTAGCCATGTTTAATCAGGCTTGCAGCTTCCGCTGCCGAGATGTAATTGAGTGCCATAATGTATTTAGTTATTTTTTCTGTGTGAAAATTCGTAAGTTACCGGAAGAGTTACTCTCAACTCTTCATTTTCAACTCTCAACTTTCCGTTTGTTAATACTTTCGTTGCAGTATTTCCGACCAGATAATAGCTTTTCGTGCTTCTTCTGCCGAATGGATCGCATATTCGGAATCAGTTTCGGGCTTTTGCTGTACGGATGGAGGAGGAGAAATCTTCTGTTTCGGCGGAGCCGTAATAGGTTTGGGGGATGTATTTGCAGGATCTCCTCCAAAA
The DNA here is from genome assembly GCF_003471885.1 of Bacteroides sp. AM16-24. Classification (NCBI taxonomy): domain Bacteria; kingdom Pseudomonadati; phylum Bacteroidota; class Bacteroidia; order Bacteroidales; family Bacteroidaceae; genus Bacteroides; species Bacteroides sp. AM16-24. Next base: position 2,412 of record NZ_QRKI01000009.1, on the reverse strand, counting down.
ATATGTTTTGAAGAAGAGAATTGGTATTCTTCTTTAGCTGTGGAAACGGGTTTTGGTTCCGGTCGGGGACCTTCGGGGATATATCCGCCATAAGTCTTTCCCCAGCTTTCAGGAATGGGCAGTGCGTCATCGTCAAAGTCTGTGTCCGGCATGGGCATAGCGGGGCTGTTGTCAGCGTTCTTTTTTGCTTCTTTCTTGAATTGTTTGACAATTCCGATAACGATTATGCCTGCGATTAACAGAAACTGTAATATGTCATCCATACTCATTTAAGTTTTTCATCGCCAAAGGTAACTAAATTATCTGAATTACAGCCAATTTTTAAACATGAAAAAAGGGCAGCTTCACAGCTCCCCTTATTTTTTTTAACCTAAACCTTAACTATGAAAAAATCTAATGTTTCTTTCATTGCACAAAATTGTGAAATTAATTGCTTTACGCCAAACATCTACCTCAAAAATGTTTAGTCTCTTAACATTAATTACCAGAAATTCTTCATTTTCTAACTATTGAGTGTTATTTTTCCTCATTTCATCTGTAATTTAGTGCCGAAGGCGTATCTTTGCAACCGAAATAAAAAAAAGAAATTATGGAAAAAGTAACGGGAGCAGACTTTAAATCTGCAACTGCTGATGACAACAAGAAGTTGTTCATTGAAACCTACGGCTGCCAGATGAATGTGGCGGACAGTGAAGTGATTGCCTCTGTGATGCAGATGGCGGGATACTCAACGGCAGATACACTGGAAGAAGCAGATGCTGTGTTTATGAACACCTGCTCCATTCGCGACAATGCCGAACAGAAAATCCTGAATCGTTTAGAATTCTTCCATTCACTTAAAAAGAAAAAACGAAATCTGATTGTGGGTGTATTAGGGTGTATGGCCGAGCGGGTAAAGGATGATTTGATAACGAATCATCACGTCGACCTGGTGGTTGGACCTGATGCTTATCTCACTCTTCCTGATCTGGTTGCAGCTGTGGAGGCAGGCGAGAAAGCTATCAATGTGGAGCTTTCTACCACTGAAACTTACCGGGATGTGATTCCTTCGCGCATTTGTGGAAACCACATTTCAGGTTTTGTGTCCATCATGCGCGGATGTAATAACTTCTGTACGTATTGTATTGTTCCCTATACCCGTGGGCGTGAGCGTAGTCGTGATGTGGAAAGCATCCTTAACGAAGTGTCCGACCTCGTGGCTAAAGGTTATAAGGAAGTCACCCTGTTGGGACAAAATGTAAATTCCTACCGTTTTGAGAAACCGGATGGGGAGGTTGTTACTTTCCCTATGCTGCTCCGTACTGTAGCCGAGGCTGCGCCGGGAGTACGTGTCCGTTTCACTACCTCGCACCCTAAAGATATGAGTGACGAAACACTGGAAGTCATCGCACAAGTTCCCAATGTATGCAAGCATATCCATCTGCCTGTACAGAGTGGGAGTTCTCGCATCCTGAAATTGATGAATCGTAAATATACCCGTGAGTGGTATCTGGAACGTGTGGATGCTATTCGTCGTATCATCCCCGATTGTGGTCTGTCTACAGATATATTTTCCGGTTTCCATTCCGAAACGGAGGAAGATCACCTGCTTTCCCTTTCCTTGATGGAAATATGTGGTTACGATTCGGCTTTCATGTTTAAATATTCCGAGCGTCCGGGTACGTATGCTTCCAAGCATCTGCCGGATGATGTGTCTGAAGAAGTGAAGATACGTCGGCTGAATGAGATTATCGCTTTGCAGAATCGTCTATCCGCCGAGTCTAACGCCCGTTGCATCGGCAAGACGTATGAAGTGTTGGTGGAAGGTGTTTCCAAACGTTCCCGTGAGCAGCTTGTAGGACGTACGGAGCAAAATCGGGTGGTAGTATTCGACCGGGGTACACATCGCGTGGGTGATTTTGTAATGGTGAAGATTACCGAAGCCAGTTCCGCAACGCTGAAGGGGGAAGAAGTCTGACCTCAAACATACATAAGATTTTAGTATACTTTTACTTGCACGCTTGCACTCATGCTCTGTACCTCCCTGTTCATCGGTGTTAGAGTGCGGTGTAGGTAGATAAAAACGGCGTGTAGGTAAAGTTACTTACACCTGCCTGTTTTTGTCCATTCCAAATAGGGATTGTAAATGTCAATCCCTTATGTTCATTAAGAAAACTAATCATCTGTATTTTGTTGATAACCATTATTTTAGTAGTGACCACGGATGTAGGTATCGTGCTTTACAACTGTGAAGCACGTGCTTCATAGTAGTGACGCTGCTGAATCACATCTGTAGGCATCACAAAATGGAGCATTTAGGGAGAAACAATCATAGGAGGAAAATATATTATCCTATGGTAATTATCATGTGAAGTGTGTATTGGAAAATCCAGTGTAAGCTGCCCCCTAAAACCAAGCGATTCTGCCCCCTTA